>NZ_VOZA01000026.1:0-48875 GCF_013420015.1 Acinetobacter sp. YH12039
GTCATGAGAAAGCCCATATAAATGGGTAGAGTACAAGTTGCTGTAGAAGCATTTTTAATTCGTCTGATCACAGATACTTTATAAAGTATTTTAATACTTTTTTGAATCCGTCAATGCGTAAGTCCTATTTTATTGTTAGAGAATAAACACCCGAAAGTAATGGGCGGGTGAATATTATTCAAAAAAAGGAATTTTGTCCTGTTAAAATGTGACAATTGTGTAACTTTGTGTAATTTTCGTACAAATATGATTGCAAAATTAAATGATTAGTAACACGTTACTATTTGGGTTTTTGTGCAATCCAAATATTACTTAAGCGGTTGACAAATTGCGGGCTAAACTTCGATAAATTAAATAAAAATTTAGCTTTCATCCCCACAGGTGTATGTGTGGCCATTAAGACCGTATCCTTTTTTTGTACCAAGGTATAAATTTGCTGAGCGACATCGCTCGGTTGAAGATTGACGCCCATTTTCTTAATGCTTTGGGCATCCATGTCTTGCACCATCGCGGTTTGAACAAATAAAGGCATCACATCTAAAACGCGAATATTGTATTTTTGCCATTCAATATCTAAGCTTTCAGTGAGCCCACGTACAGCAAATTTAGATGTGGCATAGCTGGCTAAATCTGCTTGTCCATAAATAGCTGAAGCCGAAGAGAGGTTAATCACACGAGCAAAATTGCTTTGTTGTAAATAGGGGAATGCCGCATAGCAACCGTTTATCACCCCTTTGACATTGATATCAATCGTTCGGTGGTGTGCAGACAGTTCCGTATGTTCAAAGCTGCCTGAATACAGAATTCCGGCATTATTGACTAAGATATTCAGCTGACCTGCCCAAGCAACAAATTCAGCTAAAGCGCTTTGCCATTGCTCTGGTTGTGTCACATCTAAAAGCCCAGCTTTGGCATGGCTACCGAGTTCAGCAGCTAATGAGGTGACTTGAGATTGGTTAATGTCGTAGAGCCCAACTTTATAGCCTTGTTGTATGAACAGTCGTGCAATTGCTGCGCCAATCCCTTGTCCTGCACCGCTAATAAAAATACTTTGCATGTTATGCTTCCCTGAATTGAGTTGCTCATTCCCTGAGTGAATTTTGAGCATATCAAATTCTGTAAGCGAAACAATGTACTGATGAGTAAATAGCTGGAGTTCACATGGAACAATTATTAGCAGTGATGAAAGAATTACGTGAAAAATGTCCATGGGATCAAAAGCAAACCCCAGAAAGTCTGACTCGTTATGCTATAGAAGAGGCCTATGAAGTTGAAGCGGCGGTTCGTTCAGGTCAGATTGACGATGTGCGAGATGAACTGGGGGATTTGTTGCTGCAAGTGGTTTTTCAGTCGCAGATGTATAGCGAACAAGGCGCATTTGATTTTCAAGATGTGGTGCAAGCGATTACAGATAAATTAATTCGCCGTCATCCCCATGTGTTTCAGGCAGAGCAATTCTCAGCACTTAATGCGAATGATGTGGCAACACTATGGAAACAGATTAAACAACAAGAAAAAGCAGGGAAATCAGCATCAAGATTAGATGAAGTTAAACATGCACCTGCATTAAGCCAAGCAGATGAAATTCAAAAAAATGTGGCGAAAATTGGCTTTGATTTTCCAGATATTGAAGGGGCTTATGGCAAGCTTGAGGAAGAGCTGGGGGAATTAAAAGAGGCCTTAGCAGGCAAAAAATCCGACGAAATATTTGATGAATTTGGTGATTGCATATTTTCTCTTGTGAATGTTGGACGTAAGATTGGCATCTCAAGTGAGATGGCACTGTTAAGTACCATTCATAAATTTAGAAGCCGCTTTGCTTATATTGAAGCACAGGCCACATTACAACAAAAACATGTAGAAGACCTGTCTCTGACTGAAATGGATCAGTTGTGGGAACAGGCAAAACAACAATTAAAACAACAGGCTAAATATGTACCACATCCTAAAGAATAAATACTTTACGCAACTACTTGTCTTGGTTTTGGGTTTAATGGCAGATTTAACTTTTGCTCAAAGCCCTTCGGGCTACGCGGAATGGAAAGCCATGCAGCAAGCTCAAGATCAGCAATTAAAAAAGCAATCTGAGGCCTCGAAGTCCAAAGTGGCAACTGCACCGAGCAATGCCAACTATTATTTGTCACGACCCAGCACCCAACAAAATAGTCGAACAGATCAGGTACGTTTAAATACAGCCTCAGTCGATGAACTGCAGACATTGCATGGAATTGGTCAGAAAAAAGCAGAAGCAATTGTGCAATATCGCAAAAGTAATGGCTTATTTAAAAGCATTGATGATATTCAACAAGTTAAGGGAATCGGTCCTGCGCTGTTTGCTAAAAATAAAGCAAAATTGGCACTTTAAGTGAAGTGTAAAAAAAAGAATTAGGTTAAGCTCAGCTTGAGCATCGAGATAATCAAATTGCCCTTTGATTGTGTTAGAGATATCATTAGCGACATCTTAAGAATTTTACGTTCAGACGTAGGAGACAGCGTCTTTTGCAAACTTTGCGCGCGTCCAAATGTGGTTTATCAACCGCACAATTACCTTCTTCCATTTTAGATGTGATTGATGCCTTAACTAAGGCAGGCTATGAAGCTTATATCGTGGGTGGCAGTGTCCGCGACCTAATGTTGGGTCATGCACCTAAAGATTTTGATGCCGTAACTAATGCGACACCAGCTCAGGTGAAAGAGGTCTTCGGGCGACGTTGCCGAATTATTGGTCGTCGTTTTGAGCTGGCGCATGTCTACTCAGGACGTGAACTGATCGAAGTTGCGACCTTCCGTGCGCCGCCTAAAAAAGCCGTGACTTCTGCTGCGGGCATGATTTTACGTGATAATAATTGGGGTACGATTGAGCAAGACTTTGCACGCCGTGACTTCTCGATCAATGCGATGTATTACCAACCACGCAAAGGCGAAGTGTTAGATTTTTGTCATGCAGTAGATGACATAAAACATAAAACGTTGCGTTTATTGGGTGATCCACAACTCCGTTTTGAAGAAGATCCTGTGCGGATGCTTCGGACTTTACGTTTTGCAGCCAAATTAAACTTTAATATTGATCAAAAAATTCTGGATGTCTTTACTCCAGAACTTACTCAATTGCTGCGTGATGTGTCTCCACATCGTTTATACGATGAGTCACAAAAGCTTTTTACCATGGGGCATCTCAATCGCGTCTTACCGATGCTGATCGATTTTGGTATTTGGTATCAATTATTTGCAGATATCAAACCGGTTGTAACGCCATTTATTGAGTTGGCTGCAAAAAATACCGATCAACGTATTTCGATTGGGAAAACCATTAACCCTGCATTTTTCTATGCCGTGTTATTGTGGATTCCGTTCCAAGAACGTTGTACGTTCTATCTAAACAAAGGTGTAGTTCCTGCTGAAGCACGTGCTCAAGCTGGTTTAGATGTATTGAAACGTCAGGCTACACGAACCATTATTCCACGCTTTGCCGAAACATTTATTCGTGAAGTTTGGGAAATGCAAACCCGTTTGCTGAATCCAAAACCACAGCAAATTGAAGCACTATCAGGTCATGCGCGTTTCCGTGCAGGCTTTGACTTCTTGCTTCTGCGTGAAAAATCGGGCGATACAAGCACGCAAGGTATGGGCCAGTGGTGGGATGCTTATCAGCAGATGAGCACTGACGAAAAAGAACGAGCAATTAGCCAATACAATCGTCAGCGTGCCAAGAGTCGTCGTAAAGCGGCGCATGAAGATGTGGAAGCCAAAACTTCTACTCATCAGCAAGTTGAAATTGAACCGCTGGTGAATGAACCAGAAAGCAGAAGTCGCCGTCAACGTAAGCCTAAATCACATGCCAATAGTCTAGAGACAGTGTCAATCGTTGCAGCGTCAGCCAGTGGTGAAATCGGTGCAGATCATCCGATTTTAAAACGTAAACGTGTGAAACGAGATTTGACTCAGGTTATTTTTGGGCCAACACAATGACGCTGACATATATTGGTTTAGGCAGTAATTTAGGTGATTCTCTACAGATCCTTAGTGAAGCGGTGCATAAACTTGCAACACTCGGAAAAGTGAAAGTCTCAAAACTGTATCAAAGCCCGCCAATGGGGCCACAAGATCAGCCGAATTATTTAAATGCAGCGGTTGCATTAGAAACGGATCTAGCGCCTTTGGCCTTGTTGGATGAATTGCAACGCTTTGAACAAGAGTCGGGGCGTGTACGCCTACGTCATTGGGGGGAGCGTACACTGGATTTAGATTTACTGATTTATGGTGAACAGCACATTCAAAATGAACGTTTGACGGTGCCTCATGTTGGTGTTTTAGAACGTGATTTTGTGTTGAAACCTTTGTTGGATTTAGATGAGAATCTACAGATTAAAGGACAAACATTAAAAGATTTACCTATTTTGAATAATCCAAATTTAACTGTATTGGATGCAGGAAACTGGGCCCATCTTTAATTTTTGTATGACCACTTGAGAAAGCCGTCATCTGAGGAATATTGAAATGATTAGTCTAAGTGACTTGAAAAAATTTAAAGCGGAAGGCCGCAAATTCTCCTGCCTGACTTGCTATGATGCGAGCATGGCAAAAGCAATGGAAGTTGCTGAAGTCGATAGTATTCTGATTGGTGATTCATTGGGGATGACCATTCAAGGGAATGACTCAACTTTGCCTGTCACTGTTGAAGATATGGTATATCACACTGCTGCAGTGCGTCGTGGCAATAAACATGCGTTTATTTTGACTGATTTGCCATTTATGACCTATGCCACTTTGAATGACGCTTTAGTGAACTCAAAGATCGTGATGCAAGCAGGCGCGCAGATGGTCAAATTGGAAGGTGGCGCATGGTTGTCAGAAACAGTTGAAGTATTGACCCGTAATGGTATTCCAGTGTGTGTGCATTTAGGGTTAACTCCGCAATCGGTTCATGTGTTTGGCGGTTATAAAGTGCAAGCACGTACACGCGAAACCGCGGATCAACTCATTGCAGATTGTAAAGCTGTGGTTGATGCAGGTGCAGCAATTTTACTTTTGGAATGTGTTCCTGCCCAAGTGGGTAAAGAAATTAGTGAATTATTCCCAAATACACCTGTGATTGGGATCGGTGCCGGTGCAGAAACGGATGCTCAAGTCTTGGTTCAACAAGATATGTTGGGACTGACGTTTAGTCACGTGGCGAAATTTGTTCGCAACTTTATGAAAGAGCAAGCAGGGGAAACGGCAATTGTGGATGCGTTTAAGGCGTATCATGCTGCCGTATTACATGGTAGCTTCCCTGCCAAAGAACATACATTCCAAATTGAGCTGTAAGACATGAAAACTGAAACAACGATTCAAGGTTTAAGTGCATCGCTAAATCCAGCACGTGCTGCGCGCAAAATCATTGGTTTTGTACCAACGATGGGGAACTTGCATGAAGGTCACCTTAATTTAGTTCGTGAAGCACGTAAACTGTGTGATGTCGTGGTGGTGAGTATTTTCGTTAACCCAATTCAGTTTGGTCCAAATGAAGACTTTGACAACTATCCACGTACTTTGGAACAAGATCAGCACTTATTGGCTGAAGTGGGTTGTGACATCGTGTTTGCGCCGACTGTTGAACAAATGTATGGCAACAAACCGCGCTTAACTAATATTAGCGTGGGCGGCATTACCAATGATTTGTGTGGCGAACAGCGTCCGGGTCATTTTGACGGTGTTGCTGTTGTTGTGACAAAACTCTTTAATATTGTTCAACCGAATTTTGCATTCTTTGGGCAAAAAGATTACCAGCAACTTGCAGTGATTCGTCAGTTTGTACGTGACTTAAATATTCCACTAGAAGTGATTGGTGTGCCGATTACTCGTGCCGAAGATGGTTTAGCATTGAGCTCACGTAATGGTTATTTAAGTGCGGAAAATCGTGCGATTGCACCAACGATTTACCAAAGCTTGAAAACGGCTGAGGCAGAATTACATGCTGGAACTCAACTGGCAGATGTGTTAGCGAATATTAAAGCAATATTGACAGCAGCGGGTTTTGTTGTGGACTATGTTGAAGCACGTACACCTGAATTACAGAAAATTGAAGAATTTGATCAAGACGTGGTGTTGTTTATTGCGGCTAAATTAGGCGCAACACGTCTTATTGATAATATGCAGGTTAAATATACTGCAGTTTAAAACGGCTATGGGGTAGCAAGCGATGAAGCGCATTTTAATTGTTACAGGACAATCTGGATCTGGAAAGTCATCTGCATTACAGATACTTGAGGATTTGGGCTATTACTGTATCGATAATTTGCCATTGGCCTTACTCCCCGAAATTGTTGAAAAACTCGATTCAGAAAATAATCTTGAACAATTGGCACTGGGTGTGGATGTCCGCAGTACACGTGCAGATTTACAAGAGTTCGATTTGGTTTTTCAACAGCTACAACGCCATGGCTCAGTCGATATTATTTATTTGACCACGCGTGATCAGGAATTGATTGCGCGATTCAGTTCATCTCGACGTCCCCATCCGTTGGCAAGTCGTTTCAAAAGTTTAAATGAGTGCATACAGGAAGAAAAATCTTTACTGTTGCCGATTCAATTACGCTCGACAGTACATATTGATACTACAGATAAGAGTGTACATGATTTAAAACATACCTTGCTGTCTAAACTTGGACAGGCAGATAATTTAATTTTGATCTTACAGTCTTTTGGCTATAAGCATGGTATTCCACTCGATGCAGATTATGTTTTTGACGTCCGTCATTTGCCCAATCCGCACTGGGATATGGAATTACGTAAGTATTCAGGATTAGATGAGCCAGTTCGTCAATTTTTACAGCAAAGTGAACAAACCAATGAAATGTTCCAAGATATTTATCATTTCTTGGATAAATGGCTGCCGGCATTTGCCGAAGGGCATCGTCATTACATGACGGTGTCGATCGGTTGTACAGGTGGGCAACACCGTTCGGTATATATCGTAGATAGACTAAAAAAAGCACTTGAGGCAAAATGGTCTATTCAGGTTCTACATAGAGAAATGAAGCACTGGTCATGATCGACACAACTGTTGACGTAATTAATAAACTGGGTTTACATGCGCGTGCATCTGGCAAGCTAATCGAAGTCACGACCAAATTTCGCTCGTCGATTCAAATTGGTAAGGGTGGAAAATTAGTAGATGCCAAAAATATTATGTCTTTGCTGATGCTTGGCGCAGGCAAGGGCACAACTTTACGCTTAGTGATTGAAGGTGCAGATGAAGAAAAAGCTTTGTCTGAAATTCAAGCACTGTTTGCAGCAAAATTTTACGAGGCAGATTAAACGTGGCACGTCGACCGAACCGCTATACCGAAGAAGACTTTGAATCCTTAGAAGGACGTGCAAGTAAAACTGAGCAAAAGAAAGCTGTACAACGTATGGCTGCTTTGGGCGAGGAACTTGCAAAACTGAATCCTAAACAGATTAAAAATCTTCCTGTTGAAGAGCGTCTGATCGAAGCACTACTAGATGCACAAACAATTACTTCACATGAAGCACGACGCCGTCAGTTTCAACGTGTAGGTAAATTGCTGCGTAATGAAGATGAAACCATGATTTTATCTTATTTAACCCCACAGCAAGGTGCGAAAAAAACAGCGCAGCTTCAACGCTGGACTGAACGTATGATTGCCCAAGGTGATCCAGTCATTAAAGAGTTCATGAAAGCACATAATGCTGCTGAACATCATCCTATTCGTCAGCATATTTTGCGTATTCAACGTGATATAGCCAAAAATGTAAGCGAAGAAGAACTGACTGCATCGAAGTTGAAATTGTTTAACTACATTCAACAAGTGGCTTTATTATCTGATAACTAATGCATTATTAGATAGCCAAGTGCTTAGATAGCTCAATGATCAGATAATTCAACATGATCTGATCATTAAAGCAAAGCGTGAAGATGTAGACTTTACATTAAAAAGCGACCTGATCAGGTCGCTTTTTTTTTGCTTGAATGGTGAAAAATTCAAGCTTGGCTTTTGAGTTTTAATATTAACCAAATTCACCAACAGCGCGCTCTTTAGCCCATTCACGTAAAACAAACTTTTGAAGTTTACCTGTCGAGGTTTTTGGAATTTCGGTAATCACCACATCTTTTGGCACTTTGAAACGTGCAAGATGTTGTTTACAGAATTCGATCAGTTCTTCAGGTGTTGCCTCTTTGCCTGTTTTCAATTCAATGAAGGCACAAGGCACTTCTTGCCAACGAGGGTCAGGCTTTGCAACCACTGCAGCGGTCAGTACAGCAGGGTGTTGATACAGAATTTCTTCCACTTCGAGCGATGAAATGTTTTCACCCCCTGAAATGATTACATCTTTAGAGCGGTCAGTAATTTTGGCATAACCGTCGGGTTGGCAGACCGCTAAGTCACCTGTATGGAACCAGCCACCGGCAAAGGCTTCAGCCGTTGCTTCTGGGTTTTTCAAATAACCTTTCATTACGATGTTGCCACGGAACATGATTTCACCCATGGTCTGGCCATCATGCGGAACAGGTAACATGGTTTCAGGATCAATGACTTTCATACCATCTTGAAGCGGGTATGGCACACCTTGGCGAGAATGCAACTGTGCTTGTTCTTGAATGGAAAGATCAGACCAACCTGCTTGCGATGCGCAAAGTGCCGATGGACCATATGTTTCAGTCAAACCATAGACATGTGTGACATTAATACCAATATTACGCATCCCTTCAATAATCGCTGCAGGTGGCGCTGCACCAGCAACCATCACTTCAACGCGATGGTCAAATTGCACTTTTTTCTCTTCAGGCGTATTGATCAACATTGAAAGTACGATTGGCGCACCGCAGAAATAATCTACTTTGTGTTCTGCAATCAATTTGAAAATCAGTTCAGGGTCAATTTTACGTAGACAAATATTGGTTCCGCCATTGGCTGCCATTGTCCAAGCAAAGCACCAGCCATTACAGTGGAATAGAGGAAGCGTCCACAGATACGTTGCACGTGGCGTCATGCCGCAAGCAATGATGTTACTCGCTGCATTGATATATGCGCCGCGGTGATGATACACCACGCCTTTTGGATTCCCTGTGGTACCCGAGGTATAGCTTAAACTAATCGCATCCCATTCATCTTGAGGTAAGTGCCATTCAAAGTTCGCATCGCCTTGCGCCAACCAGTCTTCAAATTCGATTTGTCCAATCGGTTGTGCTGTGCCTTCAAACTCTGCATCTGCAACATCAATGACATAAATCTCTTGATCGATCAAAGCTAAAGCTTCTGTGGCTACTTGAGTGAATTCAGGATCAACCAACAGGACTTTGGTTTCTGCATGTTCCAGCATGAAGGCAATAGTTTTCGCATCAAGGCGTGTATTTAGCGTATTCAGTACCGCACCCGCCATTGGTACGGCAAAGTGTGCTTCAACCATAGCAGGAACGTTTGGTAATAACACAGACACGGTGTCGTTTTTGCCAATGCCTAATTGTTGCAACTGATGCGCAAATTGACGACAGCGGTTATACGTTTGGCGCCATGAAATATGACGATTGCCGTGGATAATGGCATCCTGATCAGGATAAATATAGGCTGCACGCTCTAAATAACGTAGAGGCGAAAGTGCCACAAAATTTGCCGGGGTCCGTGGCAATTCATCGTATGCGCTAACCATCGTGGTACTCCAAGTCCATGTATATTTGTTTTAAATCTGACTTAACAATAATTCAGTCCGTAGCTTCTCTGCATTTATGCTTTAGTCGAGTATTTACACTAAATTTTTAAGTGATTGAAAATGAATAAAATAAAAACAATAAAGTGACGAAAATGAACCCTGTGGTTCTCAAAATTGATTTTTTAGCATAAATAATTTAGCTGAAAAATATACAAGTGTTGTTGGTTTTTTATGCTGATTTTACCGATGTTTTCATGCGTGATCCTTTTTATTGATCTGGTTTGAATGATGCTTGTCGAATAATATAGAGCACTTTGAACAGTCTGTATGTGCATATAAACGAATGGTTTTTTCTTTAATCAATCGTGGCTTATTTACTGTTTTATAACAATAAACTTAAATTTGAGTAGATGCTGAACTTCGTATAATCTAAGTAAAAAATCAAGATGGCTTGTGCATCAACATTGCAAAAGCGGAAATCAAAAATAAAACAATACGGCTGAATACAATAAAAAGTATGGCGATAAGGATGAATATGACAATTCAACACGACATTGCATGGGAAAATTGGTCAGGTGCTCAGAAGTCGATCCCGAAGTCATTTATACAACCGAAAAATCTTGAGCAGTTAATGGAGGTGGTTCAATCCCAACCTAAGATTCGTATGGTTGGCGCAGGGCACTCTTTTAGCCCTTTGGCAAAAACTACAGATACCTTAGTAAGTTTAGATCATCTCAAAGGTATTCTAGATATCGATGCTGAACGCTGCCAAAGTACCGTCCAAGCTGGCACACGATTATTTGATTTGGGCGAGAAGCTCGCGTCTTTTGATCAGGCACTGATCAATCAAGGAGATATTGATCGTCAAAGTTTGGCTGGAGCTATCGCAACAGGGACACATGGCACAGGACTCGAATTGCCGTGTTTATCGGCACTGGTTAAGGGGTTTGAGTTATTAACCGCGCAGGGCGAGTTACTACAATGCAGTGCTGAACAGAACAGCGAAATTTTCCAAGCAGGGCGTGTTTCACTCGGGAGTTTAGGCGTGCTGACGCATGTACAGCTGCAAAATCGACCGATGTATAAACTCAAAGAACAGACGCGATTATGTCCACTGAACGATGTCATGCAGAATATGCAGCAATGGCAATATGAACATCGACATATTGAGTTCTGGGCATTTAGTCATGCCGATCAGGTTATTTTAAAAACCTTAGATGAGACGGAAGATAACCTTCAACCTCGAAAAGAACAGTGCTTAGATGACGACGTATTACTCAAACTTTGTGCAGAATTGACGCGAATTTTTCCACCACTGAATCCATGGCTACAAAAATTATTAGGTGTTTTTGTCAAACCTTCGATCAACGTAGACTGGTCAAGTCGAATTTTTCCTTCTGCTCGAAGTACCAAATTTAATGAGATGGAATACCAGATTCCGCTGCAACACGGGATGAATTGTTTAGAAGAAATTTTGCATACCCTTCGACGACATAAGGTTCCGATGTTTTTCCCGCTAGAATATCGACTTGTACGTGGGGATGATATTTGGCTCAGTCCGTTTTATCAGCAAGATTCGGCCTCAATTTCGGTGCATCAGTTCTATAAGCAAGATTATCAAGTCATCTTTAAGCTCGTGGAGCCGATTTTTTTAAAATATGGCGGGCGTCCGCATTGGGGGAAATTGCATAGCCTAAATGCGCGGCAGCTTCAAAATGTGTACCCCAAGTGGCAAGATTTTTTGAATATTCGACAAGAATTAGATCCTCAGCAAAAGTGGCTCAGTCCAGAGCTACAGCAATTACTGATTGAATAAGCGTCGTGGAAGGTTAAACACTGAAGACCAATTGAACGATATGAAAAAGGGGATGGCATGGATGCATATTTTCAACAGTTGAATACGCTGTTAAAGCAAAACGGGACGGGGATGCCCCAGTTAATCGTGGATGTTGATGCATTAAATCACAACTTGGTGATCACTCAGCAGCAAATACCACATAGTCTGCATCCGCGCTTGGTAGTGAAATCCTTGGCGTGCATGGCATTGCTTCAACACTGTGCTACACAGCTCAAGACACAGCGTTTCATGCTATTTCATTTTGCACATCTGAAAACACTTTTCGAGTCGATGCCACAAGCCGATGTGTTGTTTGGAAAACCGATGCCAATTCAGGCCTTGAAGCATGCAGACAAGGCAGTTTTGCAGGCCACGCAATCGCAAGTGCAATGGCTGATTGATAGTGAACAGCGTTTAGCCCAATACCTCAAATTTGCTGAGCAGCATCAACTGTGTCTACGCATCAATATTGAAATCGATGTGGGTTTACACCGCGGTGGTCTGAAAACGATCGATGAGCTAAAGGCTGTTTTGGATGTAATCGTTCAACATCCCCAACATTTAAAATTTTCAGGATTAATGGGCTATGACGCACATGTGGCGAAGATTCCACGGCTGATCCAATCTGCTGAACAGACTTATCAACAGTCCCAGAAAAGTTATCAACAATTCAAAGCTTATGTACAACAGCGCTATCCAACTTTATGTGATGAACACACCTGTTGGAATGGTGGTGGTAGTCCTAGTTTTAGTTTTCATTATCAGCAGAGCGTCTGTAACGAAGTCTCGTTTGGCTCGATGTTATTAAAACCCGCAGATTTTGAACTGAAAAATTTACAAGCTTTCCAAAGTGCCTTGTGGCTCGCCACACCAGTGTTAAAAGTGTTGCCGCGGACTGAATTACCACAGTTAGAATGGCTCAGTCGTTGGGCAAAATCTCAGGCTGTGTTTATTTATGGAGGCTATTGGCGAGGGGACTATGTTTATCCTCAAGGCAGTCAGCCCCATGCATTATATGGTCGAAGTAGTAATCAGGAACTTGTGCAAATTCCGCAGACAAGTAGCATAGACATAGATGATTATATTTTTTTACGCCCTGCGCAAAGTGAAATGATCATCCCTCAATTTGCACAGCTTTGGTTGTATCAATCAGATCAATTGATCGCCTTAGAGACATTCAGAGAATAAAAAAGCGTCCTTACGTTCTTTGGTTCAATTGTTTCGCAATTTTTTTTTACGTGCGTAACATCAGTTATAAATGAGAACGTGATTATTATGTTGACAGCATAAAGCGCATTTCAGTTGAAATCTGCTTGAATTATCAGGAGTCTTGTAAAAGGCGGTAGAAAAATCAACTTCCATGGGATTAGAGGTTTATTAAAGTTGGCAGGGCGTGTAAAATTTAGGTCGAATTTTATTTATCCACCGTTTTTATCTTTTGAGGGTCTCCCTCGATCATAATCTCGCGGTGACATGCTCCATTGTACGGGGCATCACTCCTTAAGGATTTTTATATGCCAATTATCACTTTGCC
This sequence comes from Acinetobacter sp. YH12039, assembly GCF_013420015.1. Lineage (NCBI taxonomy): Bacteria > Pseudomonadati > Pseudomonadota > Gammaproteobacteria > Moraxellales > Moraxellaceae > Acinetobacter > Acinetobacter sp. YH12039. The sequence goes on from NZ_VOZA01000026.1 coordinate 13,023, forward strand.
AAATGGCGATCAAAAACAATTTGATCATGCCGTGTCTGTGATGGAAGTTGCTCAAAGCATCGGTCCTGGTCTAGCAAAAAATACAGTTGCGGGTCGTGTAAACGATCGTTTAGTTGATGCGTCTGATTTAATTACAGAAGATGCTAGCCTACAAATTATCACGCCTAAAGATGAAGATGGTATTCACATCATTCGTCACTCTTGTGCGCACTTGGTGGGTCATGCAGTTAAGCAATTGTTCCCAGAAGCAAAGATGGTCATTGGTCCTGTCATTGAAGAAGGTTTCTACTATGACATCTGGATGCCACGTCCCTTTACTTTAGACGACATGGCAGCAATCGAAGAGCGCATGAAAAAGCTCATCGATCAAGATTACGATGTCATCAAAAAAATGACACCACGTGACGAAGTGATTGCAGAATTCACCAAACGTGGCGAAGACTACAAATTACGCTTGATTGAAGACATGCCTAACGAGACACAAATGGGCTTGTACTATCATCAAGACTACTTGGATATGTGTCGTGGTCCGCACGTTCCAAATACTAAATTCCTAAAATCGTTCAAACTGACTAAAATCTCTGGTGCTTACTGGCGCGGTGATGCGAAAAACGAACAGCTGCAACGTATTTACGGTACAGCTTGGGCTGACAAAAAACAGTTAGCTGCGTATATCAAACGTATTGAAGAAGCTGAAAAACGCGATCACCGTAAAATTGGTAAAGCGTTAGACTTGTTCCATATGCAAGAAGAAGCACCAGGTATGGTGTTCTGGCATCCGAACGGCTGGACGATTTACCAAGTGCTTGAACAATACATGCGTAAAGTTCAACAAGCTAATGGTTACCAAGAAATTCGTACACCGCAAGTGGTTGATTTCACGCTTTGGGAAAAATCAGGGCACGCAGCTAACTATGCTGAAAACATGTTTACGACTCACTCAGAGAACCGTAATTATGCAGTAAAACCAATGAACTGCCCATGTCACGTGCAAGTGTTCAACCAAGGTTTAAAATCTTACCGTGACCTGCCAATCCGTTTAGCTGAGTTTGGTTCATGTCACCGTAACGAACCATCGGGTTCATTACACGGCATTATGCGTGTACGTGGCTTTACACAAGATGATGCGCATATCTTCTGTACCAAAGAACAAATCGGTACTGAAGTTGCAGACTTCATTAAATTGACTTTAGATGTTTATAAAGACTTTGGCTTTGAAGAAGTACAAATGAAGTTGTCGACACGTCCAGAAAAACGTGTAGGTGATGACAAACTTTGGGACATGGCAGAAAAATCTTTAGCAGATGCTTTAGATGCTGCAGGCCTAGAGTGGGAACTTCAACCGGGTGAAGGTGCATTCTACGGTCCGAAAATTGAATTCTCATTGAAAGACTGCTTAGGTCGTGTATGGCAGTGCGGTACAATTCAATGTGACTTTAACTTACCAGAACGTCTTGACGCATCTTATGTGACTGAAGATAACGACCGTGATCAGCCTGTAATGTTGCACCGTGCAATTCTTGGCAGTTTCGAGCGTTTTATTGGTATACTTATTGAACACTATGCTGGTTTCATGCCACCTTGGTTGTCTCCAATTCAAGCATGTGTGATGAACATTACCGATTCACAAGCTGAAGCATGTGAGTCAGTCGTCGCTAAACTTAAAGAAAGCGGTATCCGCGCGATTTCAGACTTGAGAAATGAGAAAATCGGCTTTAAGATTCGTGAACGTACTTTAGAGCGTATTCCTTACTTATTGGTTCTTGGAGACCGTGAAGTTGAGGAAGGTACTGTAAACGTCCGTACTCGCTCTGGAAAAAATTTGGGTACTATGTCAATTGATGCATTCGTTGACCTAGTAAAAGCAGCCGTAGCCGAACGCGGCCGGTACATTGTGGAGTAAAAGCGATTAAACAGCCTGACCGTAATCAACAGGGCGGAAAATCAAACCGTCCTGCCTTGAATGATGAAATTCGTGCAAAAGAAGTCCGTCTAGTAGACGAAAATGGCGAGCAAAAAGGGATTGTATCTCTTGCTGACGCTTTGCGTGCTGCAGAAGCAGTAGATCTTGACCTTGTTGAGATTGTTGCTAATGCTGAGCCACCAGTCTGCAAAATCATGGATTTTAACAAGCATTTGTTTGATCTAAAACAAAAGCAAAAAGAAGCGAAGAAAAAACAACATCAAGTACAGGTGAAAGAAATCAAGCTACGCCCTGGTACTGATGTTGGTGACTACAACGTTAAACTACGTGCCATTATCAAGTTCCTTGAAGAAGGCAATAAGGTAAAAATCACGCTTCGTTTCCGTGGTCGTGAAATGGCACACCAACAGTTAGGTTTGGCTCAATTGCAAAAAATTGAAGCTGACGTGGTTGACTATGGTGTTGTTGAACAAACACCAAAAATGGAAGGCCGTCAAATGGGTATGCTGCTTGGTCCTAAAAAGAAAAAGTAAGTATCCATTAAAAAAGCACTGCATTTGCAGTGCTTTTTTTTGCCTATATTTTGGTTTTTTAATCTCAATGATGTTCAAGGGCACCAATAATTTTTGCTGCGTATTGATTGGAAAATAGAGCAAAATTCATGAATGCGAACTTATGTCTGAGGGTATTAAGTAAGTTTCTTTAAGAAAGACAAATTTGATTATATTTTAATTGATATTCAATCGTTGTTTCGATTCAGACGTTTTGAAATGCTTTAATTTAGTTTTAATGTAGGTATAAAGTGAGCAAAGCTTTTTATTGAGCTAACTATGTGAGATCTATTTACATAAAACAGGCTGTGAAATAGGAATTTTCAGTACCCTCCAATAGAGTTTCATCTTGGTAATATTAGGTCGTATATTCCATGTCATAAAAGCAATCAGAACAAAGTACATTTCATATAAATAGATAGTAATACAGAGTAGGATTATTTTTTGCAAGATACGCCAAAAATGAAAAAGAGTGGATGAACAGCTTGTAAGCCAGACCCACCAAAGATTCATTAAAAACACCTATAGGGAGTATTTAGTTTGGAATAGAAAATCAGAACATAAAATTTGCAATCGAGACACTATATTCTTGAGATGGCATGATTTTTTATTCTTGTTTGTCATGTTTTGAATCTAACTAATTTTCTTAATATAAAAAAGACCCCGAAGGGTCTTTTTAGATGAGGGCTTATTCAGCGCTATTTTCTTGGACAGGACTTTCTATCAATGCCTTTTTGCCAATTGGAATTTGGCGTGGTAGTTTTTCTTCAGGAATAATACGCTGTAAGTCCACTGTCAATAAACCATTTTCATATAGGGCTTGTTGCACTTCTATATGTTCATCTAAGCGTAAAGACAGTTTAAATGTACGACGAGCAATGCCTTTATGCAGGAATTCCACAGTTGTATCTTGCGCTTCAGTTGGTTTACCTGAAATGCTTAGCACTTGATTTTCTAAGTTTAGCGAAAGTTCATCTTCTGTAAAACCTGCGGTTGCCACCACAATGCGATAGCTATTTTCAGCCGTTTTTTCAATATTGTATGGCGGGTAATTTGGTGTGTCGCTTTGCATGGCATAATCAAATAAATCGTTGAAACGATCAAAACCAATGCTACGACGGAAAAGTGGGTTAAGATTTAAACTACTCATAATTAGAACTCTCTTTAATAAGCAAAGTTGTAACAATAAGAAATGTTCAGTGATGCTAGGCATCCACTGTTCACTAACAAGATCGTTTGATCCTTGTACATGTATCAATATCGGTCTGTGCTGATTTTTTTCAAGGGATTTTTATAAAAAAATTATATTTTTTGAATTTTTGTACCTTAAGTGATTTTAAAAGCAAAGTGATAATTCACATTTTAACGTTACTTTTCAGAAAAACTGACAAGCTTTCACTGGGTTAAACATGTTATACATAAAGCAAAATGAGATTGCCTTACTGAAAATTAAAAAGGAATATAGATGATTGATCTCTACTATTGGGGTACACCCAATGGACATAAAATTACCATCGCTTTAGAAGAAATGGGTTTGGAATACCAAATTTTTCCGATTAATATCTTGGAAAATGATCAATTTCAGCCAGACTTTTTGAGAATTTCTCCGAACAATAAAATCCCTGCAATCGTGGATCAGAATGGCCCACGAGGAGAGTCAATTTCAGTTTTTGAGTCTGGTGCGATTCTGCAATATCTTGGACGTAAAACAGGTTTGTTTTATCCAGAAGATGAGTTTGAGCGCGTTGAAGTTGAACAATGGTTGATGTGGCAAATGGGTGGTTTTGGGCCCATGTTAGGACAAAATCATCATTTTAGTCGTTTTGCACCTGAACGTATTCCGTATGCAACTGAACGTTATGTAAATGAATCTAAACGCTTATATAAAGTTTTGAACCATCAGTTGATTGGTCAAAAATTTGTGGCTGGAGAGTATTCGATTGCAGATATGGCTATTCTGCCTTGGGCACTGCGTCATGAATGGCAGCAAATTCAGCTGGAAGATTATCCATACGTGAAAGACTATATCGATCGACTGACGGCCCGTCCAGCGGTACAAAAAGCCTTAGCAATACACGTTTAAAAAAAGAGCATGGAAACATGCTCTTTTTTTACGAAATAAATAGAAGCTTTTTCCACCAAGGTCTTTGGTTTTCTTTCAGGGTCTTGAGTGAGAAGGGCTGTAAGGCAACAAAGGGGAGGCTACACCATTTTCGATATAAGGTTTGAACTTGGCACGTAAAAGTGACTGCTCAACCCGCTTATCAATGTGTGTAAGTCCAGAGCTTTTGATTAATTCAGCTTTTTGAACTTCGCCGGTGGCTAAAACATACAATTTAAAACTAAGGTCACGATTTTGATTGCCCAGATCGTCATTGTTGAAGTTAAAGAAAGGTCGCTTTTGCCAAATCATTTGATCTTGTGTAATCACGTGTTGTTTGGCAACTTCAGAAGGACTTTGTGCATATAAAGCGGTCAAAATTTGTAATAACACGATAAAACTTAAGCAAAGAATTTTTTTCATAAAGTGAGTTAAAATTATTCAATATTTGCGTGGCAGATTAGAAGTCTCATGTATAAAAGTAAAGTGCGGAAAGACTCCCCTTAAGATTTTAGATAGGACAGAAGAAAATTCTAACGCTGTGTTAGAATGCGGCGCTGCCGAAAAGAACGCGTTGTTGACGGCTTAGTTGGACGATTTTGCGATGAAAGACTTTTTCTTAAATTTTACCCGTATTGTTGAAAATAACCCAAGAATCTATTGGAGTATTATTTTCGGTATTGCAGGCTGCTTAGTGCTATTTGTCGCTGAAATTGTGCATGTTCAAAATATTCTTGCAGATTTACATACCAAAGATCAAAACTTCATGCGGGCTGCAATTGAACCGATTTCTTCACAATATAAATGGTCGAGAATCGTTGTAATTGTTGCAGCAGTGCTTTGGTCAAATTTTGAATATTTGAAGTCGAAGAAAAAATTAGGTCTTTAAGCATTCGTTTCGATGTGGTCATTTTTAGTTTTATTCTTCGCGGCATTTGGGGCTGCGACCTTACTTCCTTTACAGTCCGAAGCCGTATTGCTCGGCTTGTTGAGCTATGGTCAACATAATCCATGGCTGCTGATTGTGGTGGCCAGTATTGGTAATATTCTCGGTTCTTGTGTGAATTGGTGGCTCGGTTTAAAAGTAGAACATTATAAAAATAAAACATGGTTTCCCGTGTCAGAGCTGAAAATGCAGCAGGCACAGGGTATTTATCACAAATATGGTTATTGGTCTTTGCTACTGAGTTGGCTGCCGATGATTGGAGACCCTATTACTTTAATTGCGGGTTTAATGAAAGAAAACTTCTGGCGCTTTGTGTTCATGGTGACCGTAGCGAAAACCGGGCGTTATCTCTGTATTTATCTTATATTTTTAGGTTTCTTCTGAGATAAAACAGGGCATTGAAACATTCAATCCCTGCTTGAAATGTTGAATCTATTACTTATTTACAGCCATTTACTTGAAACTGAATTTCATCTTTAAAGTTCGACTTTTTGTAGATCCAAAGGGTGCTCGCAGTACGTTTAACCGAGATCTGACTATTTCTTAGTGCTTCAACGACTTTCTGATCGAGTGCATAAATGCCAGAGCCTTGCTTGATCTTGACCTTTTTCACTTGTCCGTGTTTGTCCACTTTAAAGTTAAATTTGACTTTACGATCGTGCTGTTTCAACTCATGACTAGTGAGATCTAATTTTGGTTGAGATACATATTGGAATGGCGTTTTCTTATTTGCACTTTGTGCATTCCAAACTTTTGAATCAAAGTTGAAATCACATTCAGGCGTATTGCCTTTAACTCTCAAATTAAACGCTTGATAGCCAATAATGGCTTTGGATTCACCATTTTCTAAATGTGGCTTGACTTTAGCTTTTTTGACAGCAGAAATTAAGATTCGGTCGAGTTGATCGACCCCTGTACTTTCTTCAATACTTGCATCGGTAATGGTGCCTTTTGCATTTGCTGTAACACGAATAATGGCCGCGCGGTCACGTTGCTTGAGGTCTTCATTGGCATATAATGGTTTTGGGAAAACCGACCAATTTAAACGCGTGGTTAAATGCGCAGGAGCAACTTCAATATTCTGTGCCGGAAGTTGATGGGTTTTGGTTGAAGCACTAAACGCTGTAGAAAATGGAGCGCAGGCCAAAAGGGTTAAGCACAGATATTGTTTCATAAGTCTATTCTTGCATCACGTCGTAGAGTGATATTGAGTCGATATTGCTGCGCAGTATTTCCTGTATTGAAAATACTGGCAAGGTGTAAATGAAAAATATTCTCTTATTTTTTCGACTGGTGAGTAATGTCCACGCCAAATAAATCACGTGTTTTCGCCCAACTGATTGCTACTACAGCCATTGTCATACAGCCACCACATAGGAAGATTGGTCTTTGCCGATGAGCTGGATGCTCATGATTCGCGATCCCATGAGGTTTATAGCAGGCATAGTAAATGAAAAAAATGGCGACTTTTATTCATGGTCACTCTAGCAAATGCAGGTAGATATATTTTTATCAAGCTACATTTTATAGGCTAATTTTAATGATTTAATTATTTTCACAATCACTGCTATCGAGACGAATTTGATCTGTAGCTGTCATTTTAAAAAATGGAAACCATGATTTTTTAGATTGAACTGCTGTATGGGAAATGATTTGTTTGATTTGTTCATCGATATATTGATTACCAGAACTTTCTATCAGTGTAATGTCTGGAGTGGTTGCTGTATTTTTTTTCATTGTGAATGTTATGGAGATAGACGGACTAGTTTTAGTGAACAGACTTCGATCTAAATAGATAGATTGCAAAGTTCGTTGATATTTAAATGCGGTTTTTGCGCCTTTGTCTTGAGCTTCATAAACATTTGAATGAAGTTCTATTTTGCATTGAGGTGAAATACGACTTGGGGAATCAGTATTTTCTTCAATAGTTTCTAGTTTAATAGGTAGGTCAGCAACAAATGAAGTGGCTTGACCATGCTCTATATAAGGCTTAAATCTTGCATATCTTAAGGATACGCTGATTTTTCGATCCAAAGAATCTAAGCCTGTACTTTTGAGAGTTTCGACTTGAGTCACTTTACCAGTCTCATTTACATATAAACGTACAAGAAATTCACGAGACTTACCTTTTAGATCATTTGCATTAAAGTCAATTCTTGGTGTTCTAAGCCAACTAACATCACTAGATTTTAATTTAACTTCTTTGGGCATGGTGTTTAGGTTAGTATCAGCATAGGAATAGCCACATAAAATACTGCTCAGTAAAATCAATGTTTTAATTTTCATAAAATAAATCTTAAATTATTAAAATAAAGGAGAAAAATAGAGTGTAAATCATCCATAAAAAAAGGGCAAAATGAATATTTGCCCTTAATATGATCGGTAAATTTATTTTTTTAAATTTTCATTACTTTGGGTGATATCTACTTTAAATAAATCATGTGTTTTTGCCCAACTGATCGCAACTACAGCCATGGTCATACAGCCACCAAACAGTGTCGCCATGATCGTGCCCATATATTTTGCAGCCAATCCAGATTCAAATGCACCAAGTTCATTACTACTGGAGACAAACATGCCATTCACCGCAGCAACACGACCCCGCATATTTTCCGGCGGGTAGAGCTGTAAAATGGTCTGACGAACCACCACTGACACGCTGTCACATGCCCCGGTCATTGCTAGTGCAAAGAGTGATAACCAAAGATGGCTTGAAAATGCGAATATAATGGTAAATACACCAAAACCTGCTACAGCCAATAACATATTACGCCATGCATGATGAGTTGGAGGGAATTTGGTCAATGCAATCATGGTGATCAGGGCGCCAATCGACGGCGCTGCACGTAAATAGCCTAAACCTTCAGGCCCGACTTTTAAAATATCTTCAGCGAAAATAGGCAGCAGGGCAATCACACCACCAAATAGGACAGAAACCAAATCGAGTGAAATTGCCCACAACACAATTTTAGTTTTCCAAATAAAGCGGAAGCCTTCACTTAAACTATCTTTTAAATTGTCAGATTCAATTTTAGGGAAACTGCGTTTACTGAGCAGATTAATGAGGACGAAGCAGACCGTTAGTAGTGCTGCAACACTGAGCAAACTGGTTTCACGGCCTAAAAATGCCAACATAAAACCGCCAAGCATTGGCCCAATAATCACCCCACTTTGCCAACCAATCGTTGTCCATGTTGCACCATTGGCATAGAGCTCCCGCGGGATTAAAAAAGGTTTAAGCGACGTTGCCGAGGGATTATAGAAACCACGGATCGTTCCAAGCCCAAAAATGACCGCATAAATACCCCAAGACAGTTGGGTGACATCAATTTGGCCGAGACCGTATTGGTGAAATAACCCCCAAAGAATCAGTGGCATCGGTACAGAAAAAAACAGACAAATTTTCATAATGGTCTGTTTATTGAAACGATCTGCAAAGTATCCTCCCCACAAAGAGAGAGCAATAAAAGGAATTGCTTCGGCTAAACCAATTAAGCCCAGTGTTAGCGGGTCTTTAGTGATTTGATACAGTGAGTAAGCAACAATAATTTCTTGAATCAAAATGGCTAAGGTCAGACAAAATTGATTAAGCGTAACAATCGAGAAATCCCGATAACGTAGGGCTGCAAAAGCATCCTGTGCAGGTTTCATAATGGACATTAATAGTTGGCGTGCCGACATTATATAAGCCTTATTGGGCATCGCTTATAAAATCATCGGAAAATCTATATCAGAAAATTAATTAAGTTCGATATTCGGTAGAAAGATTCGCTTTTGTTTTGAGCAAAGATGCTTTAGAATACTCGCTCCCTTACCTGCAGGGCGTCTTTGCAATGGTGCAGACGTGCCGAACAGGTGTTCAAAAGAGGTTCTTATGCCTAAGATGAAAACTCGCCGTGGTGCAGCTAAACGCTTCAAGCCAACTGCAAACGGTTTTAAACGTCACCAAGCGTTCAAACGACACATTTTGACCAAAAAATCTGCTAAGCGTATCCGTCAATTACGCGGCTGTGTAATGGTTCACGTAAGTGACGTTGCTTCAGTTCGCCGTATGTGCCCATACATCTAAGGAGATTATAAATGGCTCGTGTTAAACGTGGTGTACAGGCTCATCGCCGTCATAAAAAAATTCTTGCTCGTGCTAAAGGTTACTACGGCGCTCGTTCACGCGTATATCGCGTAGCGTTCCAAGCAGTAATCAAAGCAGGTCAATATGCTTACCGTGACCGTCGTCAAAAGAAACGTCAATTCCGTGCTCTATGGATTGCGCGTATCAATGCCGGTGCTCGTCAAAATGGTTTGTCGTACAGCCGTATGATCGCTGGCTTGAAAAAAGCTCAAGTGATTATCGACCGTCGCGTACTTGCTGACATCGCTATGCATGACGCAGTTGCGTTTGCTGCTTTAGCTTCTAAAGCTAAAGATGCATTAGCTGCATAAGTCTTTATGACTTAAAAAGGGACCGCTTTTAGCGGTCTTTTTTTATGGACGAATTTGATTAGACATCTTATTTTTTCGACCATATGGCTAAAAACACAATGATGCCAATTGTGATTGCGGCAAATTTTATAAACTCAAATTGTTTAAAAAGTAAATAAAAGCCATAAAGTAAAGCGAATAGCATGGCAAAAATTAAAACTAAAGAAAAAAATGCAACCCATGGTTTTTCAGGCTCTTTATCTGTTGAAGTGTTGGTGGCGGAAAGAGCTTGATCGGATGTTGCGTTGAAATAATTAACTTTGGGGTATTTTTTCTGTAGTTGTTTGAGTAAAGCTTTCTCTTCATCATTGACTAAATTTTCGCGGTTGAAATGATTGGCTGTATAGCACGTGACATCTACATGGTGTTCTGACAGTTTGTACTCATAATCCAATAGTTGTGCATATTCTTCGGTTGTAAATAAATGGATCGGTGAGCTTTCGTTTTTTACATGTTTTAAATTTTGGATAGCAGCTTCGATTGAATTGAGCATTTCAAGCAGACTTAATCCAACTTGAGGTGAAGCTTGAGGATTCTCCAAAAGAGGGAGTGAGTCATCCAGAAGGCCATAATAATACAAATTATGGATTAGTTTAAATTGAGGCTGAATGTGGGTAGAAAACGGATGTTCAAATAAATCCAGTTGAATGCTATTTACTAAACTGCTCCAACTCGATTTTTTATCAAAGCAAAAGCAATCGTTCCGCTGTTGTTGATTGAGCTCAATTAATGTAAACAGTCCGAATGCGTCATGAAATTGTGTGGAACTTGCACCCCAAAACTCCCGAGGATCACCAATAGGGCTGATATCTAAAATTTTCGTTTCAGATTGGATTTGAACCAGTGCAAAGGCTTGATTTAAATTGTTGTGGAAAACAGCAAGAGGGTAGTTGGTTTTTACAAAGTCAAAATGAGGATGTTGATTAAGTTTTGCATGCTCAAAAAGAAGATCAAATGGATAAAGTGAGCATGTTCTAATCCGCTTTTCAGCCATATACATAATCAAATGATCAACTGAGTCATGTAGTAATGCATTGGTTTTAAAATCGCGAATTAAGAAAATGTCGCAAGCTTGGCCGCACCATGGGTGCAAAATCTCGTCATAGTAAATTTTCTGGTTAAAAAAGCGTTGAGCGTTATATTGCAAACCAAGAATAAATTGCTCGTAATGATCTAGCATAATGAATCATTTTTTTATTTTTCAATTGTAAGTTATCTTAGCTTGAATTTGATTCAAAAGGTAACGGCCTGGTGCGCAAACAGTATCACTTCCGCCAAGTAGGTGATGATACGTATATTTGGGATGTACATCGTTTAGTAAAACTCAGTCAAAATTTTAAGATTCAGCAAATCCCTGTAAATGACATTCAAGAGTTAAATGAAGCATATTGGTTTCCAAAATCTGTACCGACCACACAGCAAATTATTGAACATCTGCAATTGGTAAATGATGCAGACTTAAGTTATCCCATTATTTTATGTGCCAGTGGTCGAGTGATGGATGGGATGCATCGAGTCGCGAAAGCCTGCATTTCTAATCAGTCAGATATATTAGCCGTTCAATTTGAACAAACCCCAAAGCCTGATTTTATCAATATCGATGCAGATCTTTTGGATTATCGTAAAGAATAAAAGTTAACCTACAGATCCAATGCTGTTATCTTGGAGTAGATTCACCAGACTCAAGTAGATCATCATGACAATGAAAAGAATAAACGTAGTCGGTACATCAGCCACTGGAAAATCAACCTTTTCCAGAGCTTTGGCGGAAAAATTAAGGTTACATTATATTGAACTGGATAACCTATTTTGGCTGGATGATTGGCAGGAGTGTCCTGACGAAATCTTTTTTGCACGTATCGAAGCTGAAATTGCCAAAGCAAAAAATGGTTATGTTATTGATGGCAACTATACTCGGGCGATTCCGGTGAAATGGTCGGAAATAGATACGGTGATATGGTTAGACCTTCCGTTTCCAGTCAATTTATACCGCTCTGTAAAGCGCGCATTTTCTCGGGCTAAGTCCAAACAAGATCTTTGGCTAGATTCAAATAATCAGGAAAGTTTATGGCGGATGTTTGGTCGAGATTCCATTGTCTGGTGGATGATTAAGACCCATAAAAAGAATCGTGAAAAATATCTACAGATGATGAATGCACCTGAATATCAACATATTCAATGGATTCGTTTAAAGTCTGCAAATGCAGTTGATGCATTTTTAGAACAATTGGACTCTTATGTTTTTGATGTTTAAGTTTTGATGTTTTATCAATAAAAAGTGCAGTTAAGTTACAGAAATAATCTTTATACCGCGCTTTGCGACATGCCTAATGTATGGATAGAAAAGAACAAAAGGAAAATAAAATGTTGGCTGAAATAGTTGGTATGGGTCAAGGTAGCATTACTGTAGAGCTCGAAATGATTCCCCGCAAAGGTGAGGCAGTCAAAATCATGTATGGTGCAGACGCAGAGCTTGAGGGGGAAGTAGTCTCTGTCAGTCATTATATTAATCAACATGCCGATCAGCATCGCGTTCGATTAGAAATTCGTCCGTTTAATTATTTAACGACCTCATAATTTTGAGGTCTTTCATACATAAGCATGTTCATAAAAAAGCCCTTCCATGAGAAGGGCTTTTTAGTGTTGATCACATTTATACAGTTAAAGTCCGAAGTAATAAGCCAATAAGCAAATCACTACCGTAATAATAATTAAGGTAATCACTCCACCTGCACCGGGTTTATGGGTTGGATTTGGCGTGTGTGCATGCTGAGGATTTGATTTTCTTTGCTCAGTTTTAAATCCATCCAGAGGAGAGCTTTCGACCACAGGAGTTAAACGTGCAGTTTTATAGTGATTGGCGACTTTTACAATAAATTTAGCCGTTAAATCTTCAGTTTTTTGAGCAAAATGGCGTAAATTTAACTGTTCTTCAGGTGTATAGATGCTGCCATCTGCATGATAGGGATGCTGAATTTTAGACTGTATATGGCGGTTTAATGCATCTAAGCGATGTAAGCTGTCATGTGCGAAATCTGCTTGTGCATCCGTTGGCAAGAGTGCGAGTTTTGCGGATTCATTTGATTCGCTGCTTAGATCGGGCTGCGTACCATAATAAGGTGTGCCTAACACCTCCGGCTCAATAAAACCTTCCGCAGGTTTTTGTAAAAATAATTCTGCTTCAGTGAAGTTATGAATATCATCCCATTTTGGTAACTGCATATCCGCTTCAATGCGTTTAATGAGTTTATGGTTCAGCTCATAGCGCCAAAAAGTTTCGCGACGTATTTGTAGTTGTTGGGATACAGGTGCTTCATAGTCATTTTCTGCGTTATACCACTCGGCAAGTTCTTTACCAAAAATCCATGCCTGCTTTTTATTTTGTTCGTGGCTCACAATAAAATGGGCAAAGGGAAGAAGTTCAACGTTAGCATTCGGATTTTGTTCATCATTTAGCAAGCTAGAGCTATGTAAGCTTAAGCGTTGTACCCCGTGTTTTTTTAAGCCTTCTAGCCAAATTTGGAAATGTTGAGCCAATAAATGCTGTGATAGCAAATCACGAAAATGGAAACTGTGCTGATCAAAAATGTGGTGATTCAACCAACGTTGAAAACTCAAACCTTGGTTGAGAAATTCATTGCCATAAGTGACGAGTGTGAGCTGTTGTTTCCAGATTGGATCGAGTGCCATAAAGATTGGATCCCATTGATATTGTGTTTATCTTATACTTTTTTTAAAACTTGATGCTAATGCAATTTTAACTTGTGAATGCGCTTCATCATAACGGCTAAAAACTGTTAGAATAAGGGGTTTATATTATTTTTTTAAATTGTTGCTTTGAGAGTTACTATGTCACTGGAAGCCCTGACCACTGAAGCGCTCGCTGCGATTGCAGCAGCAGAGGACCTTGCTACACTCGACCAAGTGCGAGTGCAATTTACAGGGAAGAAAAGCCAGCTCGCGGAACAATCGAAGTCGCTCGGTAAAATGGACCCAGAAGAACGTAAAGTTTTTGGTGCTCAAATTCATGCCGTTCGTGAATCGATTACTGGCGCACTGACTGCTCGTCAAGCTGAATTACAAAAAGCTGCATTAGAACAAAAGCTTGCTAGCGAAACGATTGATATTACTTTACCCGGCCGTGGTCAAACGGTGGGTAGTATTCACCCTGTGACTCAAGTTCAAGAACGTATTTGCCAATTCTTTACCAAAGCTGGCTTTACTGTTGCGACCGGTCCAGAAGTTGAAGATGATTATCACAACTTTGAAGCATTGAACATTCCGGGGCATCACCCTGCACGTGCGATGCACGACACTTTCTATTTTGATGCGAATCATTTACTTCGTACGCATACCTCAGGCGTGCAAATTCGTACCATGGAAACTAGCCAGCCACCAATCCGTATTGTGTGTCCTGGTCGTGTTTATCGCTGTGACTCGGACCAAACGCATTCTCCAATGTTCCATCAAATCGAAGGTCTGTATGTGGCTGAAAACACCAGCTTTGCAGAACTTAAAGGTTTGTTGGTGAACTTGTTAAATGAATTCTTTGAAAAAGATTTGAAAGTACGTTTCCGTCCATCTTATTTCCCATTTACAGAGCCAAGTGCGGAAGTGGATATCATGGATGAACGTGGTAAATGGTTGGAAGTTTTAGGCTGCGGTATGGTGCATCCAAACGTTTTACAAGCCGCTGGCATTGACCCAGAAAAATACAAAGGCTTTGCCTTTGGTTTAGGTGTAGAACGTTTTGCAATGTTGCGTTATGGCATTAATGACCTGCGTATGTTCTACCAAAATGATGTGCGTTTCTTACGCCAATTTGCTTAAACAGTTTTATACCTCTCCCTAACCTCTCCTAAAAGGAGAGGGGGTGTCCATCATGACTTAGGGTTCGTCCTCTTTCTTTAAAGGGGCGCTAGAGGGGATTAGAAATTTAGAATTAATAGGTTTTTATACAATGAAAATTAGCGAAAATTGGTTGCGTACATGGGTTAACCCAGCCATTGATAGCGATACACTTTCTGACCAACTGACCATGTTAGGTTTAGAAGTTGATGATTTATCTCCTGCTGCAAAACCATTTACTGGTGTAGTAGTCGGTGAAGTTTTAACAGTGGTTCAACATCCCGATGCTGACCGTTTACGTGTCACTACTGTAAACATCGGTTCAGGCGAGCCGTTACAAATCGTTTGTGGTGCTCCAAACGTACGTGTAGGCATGAAAGCTCCTGTAGCAACCATTGGTGCAGTACTTCCGGGCGATTTCAAAATTAAAAAAGGCAAGCTTCGTGGTGTTGAATCACAAGGCATGCTGTGCGGTGCGTCTGAAATTGATCTTGAAGATAAAATCGACGGTCTATTAGAGCTTCCTGCCGATGCACCTGTTGGTGTAAATGTGCGTGAATATTTAGATCTTGATGACAATGTGATTGATATCAGCATCACGCCAAACCGTGGTGACTGCTTCAGTATTCGTGGTATTGCACGTGAAATTGGTGTGATCAATCAACTTCCTGTAACTGCCCCTGAAATTAAAGAAGTTGCTGCAACAATTACTGATGAGAAGAACGTTGTTGTTGAAACTGATGGTTGCCCACGTTACTTAGGCCGTGTAATCAAAAACGTCAATACCAAAGCACCAACTCCTGAGTGGATGGAGCGTGCATTGGCTCGTGCGGGCATCCGTCAGCACAGTATTTTGGTCGATATTACCAACTACGTTTTAATGGAGCTGGGTCAACCTCTACATGCATTCGATGGCGGTAAAGTTGAAGGTTCTGTTCGTGTACGCCAAGCAACAGCAGCAGAAAAATTAACGTTGTTGAATGAACAAGAAGTTGAATTATCTGAAAACGTGATGGTGATTGCGGATGATCAAAAAGCTTTGGCGATTGCAGGAATCATGGGTGGCCTAAGTTCAGCGGTTTCTGATGACACCATTGAAATTTTCCTTGAGTCGGCGTTCTTTGATCAACTCTATATCGCAGGTCGTGCGCGTAGTTTTGGTTTGCATACCGATGCATCTCAGCGTTATGAACGTGGCGTAGACTTTGAATTGCCGATGACGGCAATGCACCGTGCTTCACAGCTTATTGCTGATTTAGCTGGTGGTGAGTTTGGTCCAATTACTGTTGCTGAAAAAGTAGAGTTATTACCAAAACGTGAAGCCATTGAACTGAACCAAGCGCAAGTCGATCAACTGCTCGGTTATAAAGTTGAATCTGCATTTATTACCGATGCTTTAACGCGTTTGGGTTGTAATGTCACTGTGAAAGCAGAAGGTGAGTGGACAGTTGTACCACCATCACACCGTTTTGACATGGCAATTTATCAAGACCTCATCGAAGAAGTTGCACGTATTCACGGTTACGACAATATTCAAATCAGCTTGCCGGTGATTGATGTCAAACTAGCGAAATACCAAGACCAATTTGAATTGGTTCAGTTACGTCAAACTGCAGTGGCTTTGGGTTATCAAGAAGCGATTAGCTTTAGCTTTGCAGATGCGAAACTAGAGAAACAATTGAATCCACAGGTTCAACCACTAGCGCTTGCAAACCCGATTTCTAGCGACCTTGCAGTGATGCGTTCAACCTTATTATCAAGTTTGATCCCATGTGTGCAATACAACGTGAACCGTCAGCAAAACCGTGTGCGTTTCTATGAGCTTGGTCTACGTTTTGATTATCAAGGTGCGAACAGCATTCATGATCTCAAACAGATCCCAACCTTTGCACTAGTTGCAACAGGTTCGCGTACGACTGAATCTTGGCATGGTAAAGCACAGCCTATGGATTTCTTTGACTTTAAAGGCGATGTAGAAGAGATTTTAAATTCTGCACGTTTAAATGTTGAATATGTACGTTCAGAACGTACGTGGTTGCATCCAGGCCAATCTGCTGAAATCTTAGTCAATGGTCAATCAATTGGTTACTTCGGTCGTTTACACCCATCTTTAGAAGATGAGTTGGATTTGGCGACTACTTGGGTAGCTGAATTGGATCAATTGGCTGTTTTGCAAACTTATGTATCTAATTTTACAGAATTATCACGTTTTCCGTCGGTTCGACGTGATATTGCGCTTTTAATTAGTGATAAGATTAATGTTAGTGAAATTCAGCAACTTATCGAAAAAACAGGCGGTGAACTTTTAGACGCAGTTTGGTTGTTCGATGTGTACACTGGTCAAGGTGTCGAAGAAGGCAAGCGCTCATTGGCATTTGCAATTCAATGGCAACATCCAACACGTACATTAGAAGATGCTGAAATCAAAACCGGTATGGATAACATACTTCAGGTGTTGGAAAACACTTACCAGGCGACATTGAGGGCTTCATGACAGCATTAACAAAAGCAGAAATGGCTGATCATTTAAGTGAGCTCACGAGTTTAAACCGTCGTGAAGCAAAACAAATGGTCGAGTTATTCTTCGATGAGATTAGCCAAGCGCTAATCTCTGGGGAACAAGTTAAACTCTCTGGTTTCGGTAACTTCGAGTTGCGTGATAAACGTCAACGCCCAGGCCGTAACCCGAAAACGGGTGAAGAAATTCCGATTTCTGCCCGTCGTGTAGTGACCTTCCGTGCGGGACAAAAATTCCGTCAACGTGTTGGAAATGAGCAGATCGATTGATCTGCTTTTTTTTTGCCTTTGATTTAGTAGGCGCAGTGTTCATCATCTATCGCACAAGTCATGTTGAAGAATATTCGTTTTAAAATGAGACGATATACTTGAGTTGAGTTGAGTTGAGTTGAGTTGAGTTGAGTTGAGTTGAGTTGAGTTGAGTTGAGTTGTCGTAAAGATTGATTGTGGCTTTCTTTGAGCTAAATCTTCAGTTTTTATTTTTCAATAAGCATGGGTTTAGTATTTTGAATATTAGCTATTTTTTATTAACTAGGGTTTAAAGTTTCAGGCAATAAAAAAGAGAGCCAAAGGGCTCTCTTTTTGTGCTGAATAATCGGTTAGATTATTGAGCTTCAGAAGCAGCAGCAGTAGCTTCAGATGCAGCAGCAGTAGCTTCAGAAGCAGCAGCAGTAGCTTCAGAAGCAGCAGCTTCAACAGCAGCAGCGTCAGACGCAGCAACTACTTCAGAAGCAGCAGCTTCAGATGCAGCAGCAGGAGCAGCTTCTTCAGTTTTTTTAGCACAACCAACGAAAGCTAAAGTAGTAGCAACTGCAGCAGCAATAGCGATTTTTTTGAATAACATGGCATCACTCTCTAAAATATGAGATTAAAAAATAACCTGCGTTAGTCTGTTGTGTGCTTTTATTATGCCTAATTTGAATAGGTATTAAAAATGCATAGAGCAGTCTAACTGGTCTGCGTGTATGCTATCACTGAGTATTTTGAAATGCTACTAGCGACTTTGAAAAAACCGTGAAAAATAGGTGAAAAACGACCATTTTTTAACAGAAAATAACAATTAAGAGAAAGTTTTATATTGGCGAAATAGCAAATAAACTACTAAAAAGAATAGGGTTTTTTAAAATATATTTTTTATAATCAGAAGCTTGAAAATAAGTTTACATGGAAATCCATCAAATGTTTCTTTGTGTAACTAAAGTCAACCAAATAAAAAGGCCATCGTTATAGATGGCCTTTTCAGTCAAACATTCAACTTAGTTGGATGCTTTACGTTTCATTTGATCGAAGAAATCATCATTGGTTTTGGTTTCTTTCATACGATCAAGCAAGAATTCCATCGCTGCAAGTTCGTCTTGTGTATGAAGCAATTTACGTAAAATCCAAACTTTACGTAGGTTATCTTCAGACATCAAACGCTCTTCACGACGTGTACCTGATTTTTTGATGTTCATCGCAGGGAACACGCGTTTTTCAGCAATACGACGGTCTAGGGTAATTTCTTGGTTACCTGTACCTTTGAATTCTTCGTAGATCACTTCATCCATCTTACTGCCAGTTTCAATCAACGCAGTTGAGATAATTGTCAGTGAACCACCTTCTTCGATATTACGTGCTGCACCGAAGAAACGTTTTGGACGTTCTAAAGCATGGGCATCCACACCACCAGTAAGAACTTTACCAGATGAAGGGATTACAGTGTTGTAAGCACGTGCTAAACGAGTAATTGAGTCAAGTAAAATCACTACATCTTTTTTGTGTTCTACAAGACGTTTAGCTTTTTCAATCACCATCTCTGCAACTTGTACGTGACGAGCTGGTGATTCATCGAATGTTGAAGCAACTACTTCACCACGAACAGTACGTTCCATTTCTGTTACTTCTTCAGGACGTTCGTCAATCAGAAGGACAATCAAGAAACATTCAGGATTGTTACGAACAATCGACTGTGCGATGTTTTGTAACAACATGGTTTTACCGGCTTTTGGCGGTGCAACGATAATTGAACGTTGACCTTTACCAATCGGAGCAACCAAGTCAACCACACGCGCAGTTAAGTCTTCTGTTGTACCATTACCTAATTCCATTACCAATTGTTCGGTTGGAAATAAAGGTGTTAAGTTTTCGAAAAGAATCTTATTACGTGAGTTTTCGGGTGTGTCGTAGTTAATTTGATTAACTTTTAATAATGCAAAGTAACGTTCGCCTTCTTTAGGTGGACGAATCGTACCTGTAATAGTGTCACCAGTACGAAGGTTGAAGCGACGGATTTGTGATGGGCTCACATAGATATCGTCAGGGCCGGCTAGGTAAGAACCCGCTGCAGAGCGTAAGAAACCAAAGCCGTCCGACAGAATTTCTAGAACGCCATCACCAAAAATCTCTTCGCCGTTCATTGCGTGGCGCTTTAAGATGGCAAAAATAATATCTTGCTTACGGTTACGAGCCATTCCTTCGAGGCCCATAAACTCGGCAATCTTGATGAGTTCGCCAATCGGTTTTTTCTTGAGTTCGGTTAAGTTCATAGGTGGTCAGATAGAATCTAAAATTCTGAGGTACAGGTTGGAAAAGGGAGCAACAAATGTGCCGCGATCATGCAAGAAACGATAGCAATTGGTTTGCACAAAACAATTCAGAGATCTGATTCGTTATATGAAGAGAGATGTGAAAAACAATTCTGTTGCCGAGCGGCATTTTATGTGTTGTGTTGTAAGAAAATGACAGGATTTGAGATCCTTAATTTCTTGAGTAAACAATATAAGAGAGAACACAGCATTTGTCAATTTATCAACCAAAAAAATACGCTGTGTAAAACAGCGTATTTTCGAGTGTTTTTATCGGAAAAATATTAGATGTTTTCTTCGATGAAAGCTGTCAATTTAGATTTTGGTGCTGCGCCGACTTGGGTTGCTACAACTTCGCCATTTTTAAACATTAATAATGCAGGAATGTTACGGATGTTGTAGTTTACAGCTGTTTGTTCGCAAGAAGTTACGTCTACTTTAACGATTTTAACTTTGCCTTCAAACTCAGTTGAAAGTACTTCAAGTACAGGTGCAATGGCTTTACAAGGAGCACACCAACCTGCCCAAAAATCTACAAGTACAGGAGTATCAGACTCTAGTACATCGGCTTGGAAGTTTTCATCAGTTGTATTTACGATATTGCCAGACATGGATTTTGCTCCGGAATTAATTTTTAAGTTGACTCTATGTTTATAAGTATTACATAGCCAACTATAACAATGTAGGGGGTTATGTAAATTTTCGACCTGAATGGTCAGTTTGTCTAATGGATGATCACGATGCCGATGATCGTGTATGACTATCATTGCTTCAGATAAAAAATCGATAAGTTCCGCCCGAACTACTCATAAATGGCTTTTAAATTGCATGTATGTGAATTAATCTAAGCACAATTCTGAACAGGTTTTTTTGAATAATGTCTGATTTTTTGATTGATGAAGAATTACTTGCTGCTATCGATATGGGATCGAACAGCTTCCACTTGGCTATCGCACGTGTAGACCATGGTGAAGTGAAAAAAGTTGCATCAATGTCAGAAAAAGTACAGCTTGCCGCAGGTCTAGACGAAAATAAAAATTTGACCGAAGCCGCACAGCAACGAGGATTAGCCTGCCTAGCACGTTTTGTAGGGCGTTTAAATCCTGTCCAAGCCAACCGTTTACGTATTGTGGCGACCAATGCCTTGCGCCAAGCAAAAAATGGTCATGAATTTATTCAAAAAGCCGCTGAAATTTTACCGAAACCCATTGAAATCATTGCTGGTCGTGAAGAAGCCCGTCTCATTTATTTGGGAGTTTCACATACCATGGCAAATAGTGGTCGCCGCCTTGTGATTGATATCGGTGGGGGTTCAACAGAGTTGATTATTGGTGAAGAGTTTGAACCTATTCATACAGAATCTGTGCAAATGGGCTGTGTCGCTTTTACCAAAGCGTTTTTTGCTGATGGTGAAATTAACCTGAAAAGTTTTGATAAAGCGGTAAATGCTGCTCGCAAGGAAATCGCAGGCATTGCCAACACTTATAAAGCTGCGGGCTGGGATACTGTTGTCGGTTCAAGTGGCACGATCAAAGCGTGTCGTCAGATTTGTGTCAATATGGGCTGGAGCAACGATCAGGAAGAACTGACACGTGACGGTTTATTTAAACTCAAAGATAAATTGCTTAAATATAAGCATGTCAATGAAATGGAATTTGATGGTCTAAAAGAAGACCGTCGAGCAGTTTTGCCAGCCGGCATTGCCATTTTGTATGCAGTCTTTGATGTGCTGAATATCGATAAATTGGTTTATTCTGATGGCGCGTTACGTGAAGGCGTGATGTACGACCTATTGGGACGTTTCCAACATGAAGATGTTCGTGACCGTTCTGTACATGCGTTGATGGGGCGCTACAACGCAGATATGAAACAAGCTGAACGTGTGGTAAATACCGCTCAACAACTGTTTAATGGTGTGGCGACCGCACTGAATTTGACCAGTGATGACAGTGATTTACTGCGTCGTGCCGCGTATTTGCATGAAATTGGCTTAGCGATCAGTCATAGTGGATACCATCGTCATGGTGCTTATTTACTGCAACATTCGGATATTCCGGGTTTCTCGCAAATTGATCAAAATCATTTGTCGCATTTAGTGGCGCATCATCGTCGTAAGTTACGCAGTGATGCACGTGTCGATGTGATGAAAGTCGGTGGTAACAAACTTGTTTACTTATGTCTATTGCTTCGTTTAGCAGTTTTATTAAATCATAGTCGCAGCGATGAGATGCTTCCTGCCATTGAATTAAGCGTGGACAATGCGCAACAATGGCAACTTAGTGTTTCTGGTGATGCCAAACAGTGGCCTTTGTTGGTTGCAGACTTGCATGATGAGCAGGTGCAATTTAAGCATTGGGATATTGAACTGAATATCCAGTCGGAACAATTTATCAATTAACAGACCAGTTAAGTTAGGGATAATGATCGACCTATGAAAAATAAAGCAGCTCAATCTAAAGCCTGGACTACGGTTCAGATCGCACGTCATCCTGAACGTCCGCAGTTTTTGGATTATGTTGGCGAAATTTTTACAGAGTTCGATGCTTTGCATGGTGACCGCCTATTTGGTGATGACGGCGCGATGATTGGTGGTTTGGCTCGTTTAGATGGTCAGCCTGTGATGATTGTAGGTCAGCACCGTGGTCGTAGTACACGTGAAAAATTACAACATAATTTTGGTATGAGTAACCCCGAAGGTTACCGTAAAGCACAGCGTTTATTGGATATGGCCGAGCGTTTTAATCTGCCAGTCTTTACCTTTATTGATACCATGGGTGCGTACCCAGGTGTGGGTGCAGAAGAACGTGGTCAGGCCGAAGCGATTGCAACCAGCTTAGCTCAGCTTTCTTCACTCAAAGTGCCTGTAGTGGCAACGGTATTGGGTGAAGGTGGTTCGGGTGGTGCGCTCGGTATTGGCGTGGCTGACCGTGTGATTATGCTATCTCACAGTATTTATTCAGTGATTTCACCTGAAGGCTGTGCATCTATTTTGTGGAAAACTGCAGAGAAAGCAGAACAAGCAAGTGAAGCATTGGCATTGACGGCAGATAAATTGCAGAAGATGGGCATTGTGGAATACGTGGTGGACGAAGCGGAAGGCGCACATTTAAACCCTGAAAAAGTCATGCAGGATTTGAAAGTGGTCTTGAAGCAAGCTTTAGAAGAACTGCAACCAATGGATGCAAACGAACGATGCGAAGCGCGTTATCAGCGTTTAATGAAGTTTGGCAGCGACAATTTAGGGCTGACTGCTTAAGTCAAATTCAGGCGCTGCCTGAACAAAGCCGATTTTTAATAGGATGTAGTGGTGGCATGGATTCCATGTTGCTGCTGCATCTTATGTCGTTTTTGTGCCCTGAAAAAATACGGGTGATTTATATTGATCACCAACTACAAGCGTGTAGCCATGCTTGGGGCGAGTTTGTACGTGCTCAGTGTGCAGCGCTGAATCTTCCTTTCATCATACAGAAAGTCCAGGTTGCGCAAGGTAATCTTGAAAACCAAGCCCGCTCAGCCCGCTATCAAGCCTTTGCCCAACATTTACAAGCAGATGAAATATTGGTACTCGCGCATCATCAGCAAGATCAAGCCGAGACACTGATGTTGCGACTACTTTCAGGTGCGGGTGTCCATGGCCTTGCTGCGATGAAAAAATTCGATGTACGTGAAGATTTTACATTATGGCGTCCGCTATTAAATCTTTCACGTGAGCAAATTTGCCAATGGGCAGCAAAGCTGCATGTGCAAAATATTCAAGACCTCACCAATTTTGATACCGACTATGACCGTGCGTGGAGTCGTGAAATTTTGTGGCCACTACTCAGTGAGCGTTTTCCTAAAATGCAGCAAGCCTTGAGTAGAACCAGTTGCTTGATGCAAGATGCTGATGAAATTTTACTTGAGGTGTTGCAACAAGATTTAGCGGCCTGTGGTTCATCGCAAGCGTTATCTTTGGCGGCTTTACAACAGCTCAGTCAGGCACGTCAGCGTCAGTTGTTATCGCACTGGATGAAAGGTGAGGGGCAATATCGTCCAAGTTTTGAAATGGTACAGCGTTTATTTTCAGAAGTGATTGGCTCACGCGAAGACTCGCAAGCGGCATTACACTGGAATGGGTTTTATTATTTGCGCTTTCAACAGCAACTTCATCGGATTGCCAAAGCGGAATATCTGCCAACTGAACCCATTCAAGAGGTTGAGGTTGTAACTTGTGTTGCAGGTCAGTCCCTCAAGTTGCCTGCAGGACATTTTGTGATTCAACCCTCAGAGGTTGGCTTATCACCAGAATTATTGGGGCAGCAACTGCAGATTCGCCCACGCCTTGGCGGTGAAAAAATTCATTTATATGGACGAGTCGGAAGTTGGCCGTTGAAAAAAGCCATTCAGCAGGCGCAAATTTTTCCATGGCAGCGTCATACTATTCAAATATTAAGCCGAGATAATGTTATGCTAGGCGTCTTTACGCCTCAGGGCTTTTGGTTGGCGCAGTCTGAATTTTGTACTCAAGCTGGCTGGCAACCAACATTATCTCTTAACGCTAAATCTGCAATATCGGATCTTCAATCATGAGCGCAATTCTAAATTGTAATATCAGTTTCATTGGTGGCGGCAACATGGCACAGGCTTTAATTGGTGGCCTGATTGCACGTGGTGTCCCGACTACACGTATTACAGTTTCAGATCCCGTAGAAAAAGTACGTGAGCTTTTGGCAGAAAAAGATTTGCATGTGACGGATGATAATGTTGCAGCAATTCGAGATGCTGACATTGTTCTTTTTGCAGTTAAACCTCAGGTGTTGGCAAAAGTTTTGGCACCATTACAAGGTTTGCTAGAAGGGAAGTTGGTGATTTCAATTGTTGCAGGTGCAGAAATTACAACGATTTCAAAATTATTAGGCACAGAGCGTATTGTTCGTGTCATGCCAAATACACCGGCTTTAGTTCAAACCGGTGCGCATGGTTTGTATGCAGGTGAAGCGGTTTCAGCTGAAGATCGTGATCTTGCAAGTCAAGTTTTGGCTTCAACGGGTTTAACACTTTGGGTAAACTCAGAAGCGCAGATTGACGCAGTAACAGCTGTTTCTGGCTCAGGCCCTGCATACTTTTTCTATATGATGGAAAGTATGATCCGTGCAGGTAAAAACATGGGCTTGGATGAAAAAGTGGCTACAGCATTAACCTTGCAAACTGCATTAGGTGCCGCACAAATGGCGATTACCAGTGCCAACAGTCCTGCGGAGTTACGTAAAAATGTCACTTCTCCAAACGGTACAACACAAGCCGCGATTGAAGTATTTGATCGTGCTCAGATTTCACAAAATATTCAGGCTGCTTTAGCCGCAGCGCAAAAGCGTAGCCAAGAGTTGGCACAAGAGTTAAGCGAAAGCACCAAATAATTCGATTTGATTTAGGAAAGTTCAAGTATGGGCTCTGCTCAAATTTTTGGAATCATTATTAACGTTGCAATTTTGCTCGTATTTTTCCGTTTTTTAATGCAGCTTGCTGCCGTGAGTCCATATAACCCTGTGGTTTTGGCAACAGCAAAAGCAACAAAAATTGTCGACATCTTTAGCCGAATTTTCCCAACTTTGGCCAAAGGTCGAGTGAATACCGCAGCATTGGTGTTGGTGGTGATTCTGTATTTGTTAAAAATGTTTGGTTTGATGTATTTGTCAGGCGTGGCGGTGAATAGTCCATTCCATCTGATCATTATGACCTTTGTGACCATGATTCAGGATTTAATCCGTTTCTGTCGTTACTTAATTTTTGCATCGATTATTTTGAGTTGGGTCGTGATGTTTAGTCAGTCACGTTCGCCTTATATTGAAGTGGTTCAAGAATTGGCAGAACCGCTACTTGCGCCATTCCGTCGTATTCTTCCAAATATGGGGATGATTGACTTGTCGCCAATTTTTGCGATTTTGGCATTGTTGGTTGCGGAAACCATTATGAAGCAAGTCGCAATTGCATTATTGACTGGTCTTTAATCTGAGCTAAGACGAGTTGAATAAAAAAGGACGCCGAGGCGTCCTTTTTTGTGGATTTAAATTGAGGTCTAAAACAAGAAATTTCTTATTTAGTAGCAATATCTCACCTCCATCCAACCTTCCTCCTAGAGGGAGAAAGGCGTGAATGAACGTGAATGAATTAGTGTGCTTCGTCCCAGTTATTACCTTGACCGACTTCCACAATCAGTGGAACGGAAATTTTCAACACAGACTGCATGACTTCAGCCAGTTGGGCAGAGAGTTCATCGGCAATTGCAGCATCAACTTCAAACACCAATTCATCGTGTACTTGCAGTAACATTTTGGCTTGATCTTTCGGTAAGATTTTATCGACGGCGATCATGGCCAATTTAATAATATCCGCTGCAGAACCTTGTAGTGGTGCATTGATCGCTGCACGTTCAGCGCCTTGTTTCACCATTTTGTTGCTCGCCATAATGTCCGGTGTATACAGACGACGACCTAAAATGGTTTCCACAAAACCTTGTTCACGTGCGACTTGGCGAGTACGTTCCATATATTCCAAAACACCAGGGTAGCGTTGGAAGTATTTACCAATATAGTTACGCGACTCTTCTCGAGTGAAACCCAGTTGACGGGTCAAACCGAATTCTGACATACCATAGAGCAGACCGAAGTTCACCGCTTTGGCTTGACGACGTTGGTTGCTGGTCACTTCATCGAGTGGAATGCCCAAAACTTCTGCCGCAGTACGTTTATGTACGTCTTGCCCATGATTGAAGGCATCGACCAAGGCATGATCTTGCGAGAAATGCGCCATTAAACGTAATTCGATTTGCGAGTAATCGGCTGCCAATAAAATGCGACCTTCAGGTGCAATAAAGGCTTTACGGATTTGACGTCCAATATCTTCACGGACAGGAATGTTTTGTAAGTTTGGATCGGTAGATGACAAACGACCTGTAGCCGTTAAAGCTTGGTGGTAACTGGTATGCACACGATGTGTGTCATTATTCACTTGCTTTAACAGACCATCGGTATAGGTGCTTTTCAGTTTAGAGAGACCACGATATTCCAAAATTAAATCAGTAATCGGATGATCGATTTTTTCTAACACACTTTCACTGGTACTGTACTGACCTGTAGAAGTTTTCTTACCGCCTTTTAAACCTAATTTATCAAACAGAATCTCGCCGACTTGTTTTGGTGAGCTGACATTGAAGCTTTGACCCGCAAGATCGGTAATTTCTGTTTCTAAATTTTGAATGGTATTGGCAAATTCCACACCGAGTTGGTCGAGGAAGTCCATATCTAGCTCAATGCCGTTTTCTTCCATAGAGGTTAGAACACGGGCAACAGGCATTTCAATATTGTGCAAAATATTGATCAGTTCCGGATGGGCTTGTAACTTTTTATCGAGTACTTCATACAGACGATAGGTCACATGGGCATCTTCTGCGGCATAATGGGCTGCCGTTTCAAGCTCAATTTGGTTAAAGGTCTTTTGTTTTGCACCTTTGCCCGCCACTTGTTCGAACGTCGTAGTGAGATGACTTAAATACAAACGTGCGACGTCATCCATCCCATGACGTGTAGCCACAGAGTTAAGGACATAAGAGGCCAACATGGTATCGAAATACCAACCTGCCAAATGAATGCCATGATTTTCTAAGACATGTGCATCATATTTGAGATGATGACCAATTTTTTGTACGTCATAATCTTCAAGTAAAGGTTTGAGTTGATTCAGGATCGTGTCGCGATCAAGTTGTTTCGGCGCACCTTCATAATCATGCGCAAGCGGCACGTAATAGGCATCATGTGCATCTAAAGCCACCGAGAAACCTACAATCTGCGCCACGCGGTAGTCGAGGCTGGTGGTTTCAGTATCAAAGGCAAAACGCTTTTCAGTACTTAGACGTTTAAATAACACATCCCAATCTTCTTGAGTCAATACCGTGTGATAACGTGCTTCACCAAGTAAGTCATCAACACTGGTTTTGTTCGCTTGATCTTCAACTTCAGGTGCATTGGCTACAGTCGCCGTGGTGTTGATGGCTTTGGCTGCTTGTTTGTAGGTTGCGCCATTGGGGTTGTTCGGATGATCTAAAGACTGCAGTTGGTTACGGAATTCTAGTTCCGTATATAAATCACGCAGTGCTGGAATATTTGGGTCGGCAAGTTTCAAATCTTCGTATTTAAGGCCCATGTCGAGGTCACAAACGATGCTCGCCAGTTGATGGTCAAGAGCAATTCCTTCAACATTGTCTTTAATGTTTTGACCGACTTTACCTTTAATGCTGTCGACATTTTCTAAAATGCCGCCAATCGAGCCGTACTCGGTTAAAAGTTTCGCTGCTGTTTTTGCGCCAACACCGGGTACACCACGGATGCCGTCAGAGGCATCGCCCATCAGCGTGAGGTAGTCAATGATTTGATTCGGCCACACCCCAAATTTTTCAAAAACGCCTTGAACGTCCATCGGTTTGTCTTTGAAGCTGTCTTCTAAAGTGACACGCTCAGTAACGAGCTGCGCCATGTCTTTGTCACCGGTGGAGATCAAAACTTGATGGCCGGCTGCTTCAGCGCGTTTGGCCAAAGTTCCGATAATGTCATCGGCTTCAGCGCCCGGCAACATATGCAGCGGAATTCCAAGAGCACGAATTAATGCATGAAGATATGGAATTTGTTGTGATAATTCTTCAGGCATACTTGGACGGTCACCCTTATAAATCGGGGATAATTCATGACGGAAGGTTGGTTCAGGTGTGTCGAAAATAACGGCCATATGCGTCGGTTGAATACGACGCATTAATTTTTGGATGGCAGAAATGGCACCTCGGATTGCATTGGTATGCAAACCGGTTGAAGTGGTTAATGGTGGCAGTGCATGGTAGGCACGAAATAAAAAGTATGAGCCATCGACCAAGACAAATGGTGGCATTGATAATTTCCTAATCCTAAAAACGGTTTTATTGTACGTGATTTTTTGCCCGTACGCTGAGTCTAGATTGTATATGTAACTTACCGAATCACTGATGAATAGTTTTAATCCATCCGTCGGGCTCATGTATCATCAAAACATTCAGGAAAATGACGAAGCAGGTATGCTGAAACAGAATAATGAAATCAAGATGATTTGGTTGATGTCGCTGATTATGGTGGGGATCGGGGCATGGTACTTAGACCTCCGTATCCTGAGTTATATCAGCGGCATTGGTTTTATGCTCAGTGTGATGAATTATGTCGATGATTTACAGCACGGCGCTGATGCACTGAGCTCATCAAAACAATCATTTCAAGTGGCATCAAAGGTTCCGTTATATATTGCATCGTTATTAACGGTCGTTGGAGTGTTAACAGAACTGGGATACTTGGTTGCGATTGGGATTAGCCTGTGGGTCTATTTTTTTCTGCGTTGGCTGAAACGATTAGAACGTCAACTGCATCTATTGCAAGGACAGGTGCTTCATTCGCAATCCAGCCAAACGGCTACTTCAATATCAGCGTCGACAATAGACCGTCCTGAAAATTTTGATTCTAACGATACACCATCTGTACATCCCGCGACGGCAGTTGGTAAAGCTAGACATCAGGCATCATTCAATTCAATGCCTTCTAATACACCATCCAAGTCTGCGCCAAATCTATCTAGTCAAATTCAGCAATGGCTTTTCCAAGGCAATCCCGTGTTAAAAGTGGCGGTATTGGTCTTGGTGATCGGCGTGGTGCTCTTACTTAGATTTGCCACAGAGCATTGGCAACTAAGCTTGGCCATGAAACTGCTGATCGTGAGTTTGAGCAGTGCAGGTGTTGTCGGACTGGGTTTTTGGCTGCAAACCAAAAATCGCAGTTTTGCCTTGGCTCTAGAAGGTCTAGGTCTTGCAGCGCTGTTTTTGACTTTATTTTTTGCCTATTACAATGCCGTCATTCCGGGCTTTGGCATAGCTTGTCTATTATATGCTGCACTTATGGCATTGACGATTTGGCTCAGTCTGAAACAACAGTCGGTAGAACTGGCAATTATGGCAATGCTGATCGCCTATCTTGCGCCATTTACCTTGCCTGTTCGTGATGCAACTGCAACGGAATTTATTGCCTATTATCTTGTAATTAATCTGGCTGTTGCAGTCATGAGTACTTTAAGACCGTGGAAATATCTAAATCAAATAGCATTTTTGATGACGGTAATCATGGGTGGTGGATATGCTTTTTACCACGGATACACCACCGAACGTCAGATGATGAGCGTGCTGGTTTTAGCCCACGCTGCGATTTTTATCTGGCTAGGTTTTCGTTTTAGCCAGTTATTGGCGAAACAGGATCTTGCGCATTTTCAGCTTAAACCTGCCTTGGATATTGCACTGATTTTTGCTGCACCAGTGCTTGCTTATCTGGCATTGTATTTGATGTATTTTGAGGAAACGGTATGGCAGGCGGGGTATAGCTTGCTATTTGCGGCGCTATTTGCCGCGCTGTATAGCATCAGTAAACGTAGTGCTGTGATCCCACTGATTGCACAAAGTTATTTGAGTTTGACCTTAATTTTCTTGGCATTGATTCCACCAATAGTATTGAAAGAGCAGTGGAGTGTGGTCGGTTGGGCAGTTGAAGGTGCATTGATATTTATATATGCTTTATACAAGCAGTCCAATATCAGCCGTTATTTAGGCATGGCGCTCTTGGTGATGGCGGGTTGTTCAAGTCTGTATTATTTGGTTCAACTGCCACATTTCCCTGCACAGATGTATTGGGGCGTGTGTTTGAGCTATTTGGCGGCCATTATCGTGACGCACGCTGTTCCTGCATTTCATAAACAGCTTTCAAGTTCGAGTATTGCCTTTCAATGTGTGCAAATGCTCTCAGCAACTACTATGTTCATCATGTTGCTCTTAGATCGGCTGCAGAGTAGTCATCAATTGGCTTTGAGTCTATTGATTGTCAGTGTGGCCTATCTGTTGGTGAATGAAGGCTTGTTAAAACGAAAAGCTTCGTGGAGTTGGTCCATCATTAAGTGGACGGGTCTAGTGCCTGTTTATGTGATGGGGCTGTACCAAGTTATTTCAGTGAGTGAGAACGGTCAGTTACTTTGGCATTCAGCGATGGAGCAGATTTATTTTGCATTCGCTGGGCTGAGCTTGACGCTGCTTTGGCTACGACCATTACTCGGTGTGCGTGAAGAAAAAGAATGGGTCAGTCTCGGAATTTTGAGTAGCTTGGCGTGGACCAGTCTGACGCTGATACCCAGTATGCCGTATATCAGTGTGGTAATTTTGCCGCTGATATTTTGTGCATGGTGTTATTGGCAAGCGCAGCAACCGGTCTGGAAAATGTTTTGGCAAGCGCGTAGCAGTTTGTTTTTGGCTTTGAGTTGGATCATTAGTTCGCAATTATTTAGTCAGCAGGCCTTTGTGGGATATATCTTGCCCATATTAAATCCTTTTGATGCTGTGAGTTTGCTGTTGTTAGCGGCTTTTTTATGGATGTTGAATCAACAGTTAAAAGCTGGTTTAGATCGTAGCTTGGCTGCCGTGTTGAGTGTCCTTGGGCTACTTTGGTTAAGTAGCTATGTCGTGCTTCGTGCCTTACATAGGTATCTGGATACGCCTTATAACAGTTTAGACATTTGGAGCGATGAGACCATTCAACTAAGTTTTACCGTGCTGTGGGTGTTATTGGCTTTGGTGAGTATGCGCTTTGCCACTCAGCGCCAATTACGTTCAGTTTGGCTACTTGGTGGCAGTATTTTGGTCTTGGTTACTTTGAAATTGGTCTTGCTGGATTTATCTCATGTCGGCACTCTCATGCGAGTGATTTCATTTATGGCGGCAGGTTTTGCCATGCTTTTGATTGCCTATATTGCACCCATGCCGAATGACAAGGTTGAACCATGATGAAATTCTTAAAGGTACGAGATCACTAAGCTGTACAGGTCGATGGCTATAAAAGTACATGATAAAAAAACCCTGCACATTTGAAGATATGCAGAGCCTTTCATATCAAGTCGATAGACCATTATTTGAGTTGAGGCTCTCGTTGAATCTCTTGCGCATTGGCATATTGATCGACGTTAGCATCGCTTGCTTGTGTAGAAAGCGGGTGGTCAACAAAACCCATTTTCGGGACTGGGATTTCAATTTTATTTTCGACAAAGGCATTACGAATCCGTTCCTGCATTTCATCACGGACTTTCAGGAAATTCTCTCTTTGACACCAAATAGCAAAAAGCAGCTCAATGGAAGATTCACGAAAGGCAGTGACGGTCACGGCAGGTTTAGGATCGGCCAAGACCAATGGATATTTACTAACGGCATCTAATAGAACTTCACGGACTTTGATGATGTCTTCATGAAAGTTAATTGCAAGGGTAATTGGAATACGCCGTATTGGAAACTTAGACAGGTTATGTACAGGTGCCCGAATCAGTTGTTCATTCGGCAAACGGACATAGACATTGTCTTGCGTGAGTAATTTGACCGACAGTAAATCAATCGAGATCACTTCACCTTCAATGGTATGCCCGCGAATCAGTGTCAATTGAATGGTATCACCAACCTCAAAAGACCCTTCACCGATCAAGAACATCCCGCTGATCAGGTTAGATGCGGACGTTTGCGAGGCAAAACCCAGTGCGACCGTTAAAATACCTGCTGCACCCAAGAAGACGCTGAGTTTAAAGCCGGCTTCTTTTAAACTTGCCATCACAAAGATTAAAAAGATGAAATAGAAAATCCCGCGACGCCAAACCAACTGCTGATGGGCATTGAAACGCATACCTACAGTGCGGATAAAGGTGTTTGAGATAAAACGTGCAATCAGAAAGCCGATGACTGCCAGTAAAACAGCCACCAATAATTCTGTCAGCCGATCGGTATTGAGATTGGCGACCATTCCTTTTAGGCTGCTGGTAATTTCTGTCGAAATATTTAAATCTGCCATGGCTCACCGTTAGAAAAATGAATCAAACATATTGAATAGTACATTGGCTGACTCGCGTGGCGGATGCAGATAAGTCACGTCACCGGCTTGTGGCGGTGTACGGTTTTCAATTTTGACCCGCGGCGGTTTGTCATGACCCTCATGCACGACCCGAATTTGTGAAGTCCATAAACGTCCTGTACTTTCACTATAAAATAATGGCAAAGCCGGTACAGGGACATTCATACGGTCAAAGCGAATCTGTTGATTACTCACGTTATGAAACTCAATAGGGGTTACAGCACGAAAAGCACGAGGTTTGAGTTGTTTAAGTTCTGTACGACCATCAACTGCTGTGGCATAGCAAATTTCACCCATTCGATGATTCGGACCAAACCAGGTATCTTTTGGTAGAATAACAGGTATATCAAACAAGGGTTCTCTAAGACCTTCGACAAAGCCAGCAATCCACAGCGGTGTGCTTATATACAGTGTTCCGCGCTGTCCCGCAGGAATATAAATCGGATCGACCGGTTTAATCACCACAGAACGATCGGCCAAACGTGGCATGATTTGAATTTTGTCATGCGTTTGGCGGAACATATAACGTTCCATTTTAATGGGTTGTGGAAAACCAAATTCAGGGTCTTGTATCGGATGCCATTGTTGCTCATAGTCAAACTGAAAGGTCGGGCGATGATATTCCATACGCCACTCTTGCATGCCGCGCGTCACACGAAACAATAAAGACCCAAACTGCCAACTGCGCGGGTGATTCAGTTCAAATTGATATTCCCCCCACCATTTACGTTTTGGGGATTCCTTTTCAGTTAAATCATTTTCTAATGGCAATGCGTATATCCCTTGTCCTGATAAATCCTAAAAACAGACTTCACGCTGTCAGATGCTTAGAGTACACTCAAAACAACTTTTTTCATCATTATAATGCGTGATGCAAGTACTTAAACAATTACAAATACCATATAGTTTTGCCAAACGTCATGGCGTATTGCTTCGATATGAGGGTGATCAAGCTTTTATTGTACGTCGTGACAGCACGCCACTGTTGGCTTTACAGGAAGCACGTCGCTATTTAGGGCATCCTGCACAATATCAATTATGTAGCGAGCAAGAATTTAATCAATTACTCAGTGCAAGCTTTGCCGGAGACACCGGTGAGTCTCAACAAGTGGCAGCGGGTCTGGAAGATCATCCTGATTTACTTAGCCTTGCGGACTCTGTACCAGAAGCTGAAGATTTGATGGATCAGGAGGATGATGCGCCGATTGTACGGTTAATCAATGCCTTATTGTCTGAAGCGATCCGTGTCGGGGCTTCAGATATTCATATCGAATCTTTTGAAAAAAAGCTGTCTGTCCGCTTACGTGTCGATGGTCAGTTACGTGAAATTGTGCAGCCACGTCGTGAACTAGCACCACTGTTGGTGTCACGTATCAAAGTCATGGCCAAACTCGATATTGCAGAAAAGCGAATTCCACAAGATGGTCGTATTTCACTACGTTTGGCGGGCCGAGAAGTTGATGTTCGTGTATCAACCTTACCATCTTCCTATGGTGAACGTGTGGTGATGCGTTTACTCGATAAACAAGCTGGGCGTTTAAACATGACCCATTTGGGCTTGATGCAGCATGACTATGATCGATTGAAACAACTGGTACATCGTCCGCATGGCATTATTTTAGTTACGGGACCAACGGGTTCGGGTAAAACCACAACCTTATATGCGGCATTGTCTGATCTAAATGATGGTTCAAAAAATATTTTGACTGCGGAAGATCCAATTGAGTATCAACTTGAAGGGATCGGGCAGACGCAGGTCAATACCAAAGTGGATATGACCTTTGCTCGTGCATTAAAAGCTATGCTTCGCCAAGACCCAGATGTGGTGATGGTCGGTGAGATTCGTGATTTAGAAACTGCTGAAATTGCAGTACAGGCATCATTAACAGGCCATTTAGTACTTTCAACGCTGCATACCAATACAGCAATCGGTGCAGTGACCCGTCTTAAAGACATGGGGATTGAACCTTTTCTACTTTCAAGCTCACTGATCGGTGTGGTGGCACAGCGTTTGGTTCGAACCTTGTGCCGTCACTGTGCGACTTGGCATGATGCCGATGATTTTGAAAAAGACTTATTTAAGCATCTCGATACATCGACCGAATTAAAATTGCCACAACCTAAAGGCTGTGAACAATGCTCGCATACTGGATTTACAGGGCGTACCGCAATTTATGAAATCGTTCCAATTGATGAGCA
The DNA here is from genome assembly GCF_013420015.1 of Acinetobacter sp. YH12039. Classification (NCBI taxonomy): domain Bacteria; kingdom Pseudomonadati; phylum Pseudomonadota; class Gammaproteobacteria; order Moraxellales; family Moraxellaceae; genus Acinetobacter; species Acinetobacter sp. YH12039. The sequence continues at coordinate 48,120 of NZ_VOZA01000026.1, forward strand.
AACACGTCGTCTGATTCATGGAAATGCTGCTGAGTTTGAGTTAGAAAATCATGTACGTGCAAATGCGGGTTCAATTCGTGATGATGGATTGCGTAAAGTTTTGGCAGGTAAAACCACGATAGAAGAGGTTTTACGTGTAACCAATGAAGCGTCTGAATAGTCGGTGTGAATTATAAAAAAAGCCCCGAAGCCTGTGCAAGGACTCGGGGCTTTGCTTTAGTTAATCTTTTCAAAATGAATAACAGCATCGTATGCTTTATCTGTCAGAGTGAGGTGAGTTGCATCACTGAGTTTCATTTCAATGCTATTGCTCTCTTTATATTTCAAAACATCATTATTCACTTCGGCCATACTGGATGAAGCACTAGAAGTGCGCTCAGTATTATTTTTATCGAGCCAAAATTCGTCTTTAATTTGGTAGTCATCGCCTTGTTTGCTAATGGAAAGTTTGCGTAGGCTCTCCGTGTCAGGTGTTTGTTTCCATTCCCCTGAAAAATCAGGCGCAGGTGTTTGGCTACATGCGGCTAAGGCCAAGCTTAGAAAAAGCATCGAAAAGTATGTTTTCATTGTAAAGTCCTGAAAATGATTTTAATTTTTTATGGATGTATAGTTAATTATAGTTTGAATATTAGATCTCTTTCATAAATCAAAAAACGATCTTCTTTTTGGTTAATATTTGCACTCCGGATTTCTTAGCATTCGTGCATAATCTGCGGATGAAATACATCGATTCAAACAAGCTTTCTGATCCTCAGT
>NZ_VOZA01000027.1:0-41012 GCF_013420015.1 Acinetobacter sp. YH12039
AAACTCTTCAGTTTAAAATCAATAGTACATATAGTGTACCAATCTTGGCTCATCAATTACTGACAAAAATTTGCTCAAATAAACTTCGAGTAATTTCTACCATCAATCAATGAAAATAATTTCGATCGATCAATCAGTAAAAATCCACACAAGTTGTTCTTCATAATCTCTTAATGATCTTCTTGTTGGTTCGTCACCAGCAAGCTAGGTCGGTTATATTACTCTTTATTTCTAAAGAGTCAACCGGTAATTTAAATTATTTTTAAACTTTCTCTCTAAAACCCAACTCAATCAATTCAACCAAGTCATTGTTTTATCAGAAGTTTTAATCTTCATCACCGCCGATGGATGTGCATTCTACAGCATTTCACATTCGTTGCAACACCCTTTTCCATTTATTTTTATTTTTTCATTACGTTTGTTTATTTATTCTACTAAATTGAGTTTTTTTATTATTTTTTGAGCATAAAAGGGACAATATTTCCATATTTGTCCGTTAATTTATCTTTTTCATTCTTTTCTTGCCATTTTAAAGCTCGACAATCGACATATTCACAGTAGCCACCTTCCCCACACTCGATTTCGTCGTTGATTTTGATTTGATAGTTAAAGCTTCCTGCATAGCCTGCGCCAAGTCCAAATTTAAAATCCCCACGGCTCTGCGCTTGTACATGTATTTTCAGTTTGTCATTTTGGTAAATCCATTCAAATTCACGTGGTAAATACATTTTTTGCAAATTGGGGGTTTTAACCACAGGATAAACGCGCATGACTTTAAAGAACACGCCTTGGTCTGCCATGAACACTTGCTGCTGATTTAAATCTCTTAGATATAAACGTGAACTCAAAATATTGTTATAGCGGTCTCGCGTTTGCATAAAGATGATTTGACGCTGTCGGCTGAGGTTGATCACCTGATGGGTATAAAACGCTAAAGGTAAATATGGAAACTTGCGTATTTGTGCATAAGACAAAACAGCCAACTGATTTACATCATACATCTGGCCCTGAAATTTGATTTGACCTTCACATTGACACATCACTGACCAATATTCAGCAAGACCTAATCTTAATTTAATTAAACACGAGGAAATATCGGTAGTTTGCACGGACAAATCTAAACTGAGTTCAGTATCTGCTCGATGGATTTGAAATACCGCTCCATCCCAACCGATCTGCTCTTTATCTCTAAACGTAAAGACGGTCTCACTCAGACTACAGTCATCTTTAATGGAATAGGATTGTAATTGACCAACCATATGACCACTTACACTGGTCATTACTGTGGCCGTATTGAGTTCGTCTTGTTGAATAGCCGCAGGATTTTGAAAAGCGGGAATCTGAGGCTGCCCGAGCCAACTCATAAAGTTAAGATAATGTAATGGCGCAGGAAGATTCGGTAGACAAAGTCCATAATGGACTGAAGGATATGGCGTATTCGGCGCATGTAAATTTATTTTTTTATGTTGTAAATCTGGAGCTTGATTCAGTCGCCTTGATTGATCCAAGAAATCTTGAAATATCTGCATATCAAGCTCCTTTTCATTTTTTTATTTCATGCTTTAACTCATGCTTCTGCCTTTTTTGCCATTAAGGTGGTGACAAAACCAGACAATGCATAAATCACTGAAATAATTAAAATACCCATTGGAATATTATACGTTACAGCTGCTAAAACAAAGACGATTATTGGTAACACGGCAAATGGAACACGGCGACGATCCACCGTTTTAAATGAATAGTATTTCACATTTGAGATCATCAATAGACCCACTGCAATAATCACTACCGCATTAAAAATCTGAATACCTGTTTCGCGTAAGTCGAAGACTGCAGGGATGTCCATGCCTACCCATACCAATGAAATAATCATAACGGCTGCGAGTGGACTTGCAACACCAATAAAGTAACGTTTATCGACAACCCCAATTTGTACGTTAAAACGCGCTAAACGGAAGGCTGCACATGCGGTGTAAACAAAACATGCTGCCAGGCCAATACGGCCTAAGTCATTTAGACTCCAGCTATACATTAAAATGGCAGGTGCAACACCAAATGCTAGCAAGTCTGATAAGGAGTCAAACTGTTCACCAAATGGACTTTGTGCGCCGATAGCACGTGCGACACGTCCATCCAAACCATCAAATAATGCTGCAAGAAAAATAGCATAAATGGCTTGTTGAAATTCACCATTCATACTGGCAATTATTGAATAAAAGCCGGATAACAACGCTGCGGTTGTAATCAAGTTTGGCCACAGATAGATCCCACGACGTTTCACTTTATGCCCTTCATGGGTGTGCTCCTCTTCTTCAACTTCAAATGTAATGCCATCAAATGCATTTTCATCCTTCGAAGAAATTTCCCGCTCAGGTTTATTTGTATTTGTCATTGTTCGATCCTAACTGTGACCTTTCTTTTTCAAGTTTAAAATTATTCGCCAACTAACCAACGTACGGCTGCATGACCACCATTTTCATTCATACGAAGATGTGGGAACAACCATTGTAATGCTTCATCCGCATCCTGAGAGAATTTCCAAGGTGGGTTAATCACCAATAAACCACAACCATTTAGACCGACTGGAGTGTCATCTGGCCATACACAAATTTCGCAAACCAACTGACGACGAATGCCGGTTTTGTACATTTTCTTTTCAAAACGTTCAATCATCGCGCGGTCTTTAATTGGATACCATACCGCAAAAACGCCTGTCGGCCATTTTTTATAAGCAGCCACCAATAATTCTACAAGCTGTGGAAAATCTTTACGTTCTAATTCGTAAGGCGGGTCAATCATGACCAAACCACGCTTTTCTTTTGGTGGAATTACGCCCAATAAACCTTCGTAAGCATCACGCTCATGCAAGCCTGCACGTTTATCAAAAATATTGTGGCGCAATTGTTGGAACACATCACGCTGCATTTCAAAAATCGTGGCTTTATCAGTTTCACGCATGCCTTCGAGCGCAAACCATGGAGAGCCTGGGTAAGCGCCTTTACCAAAGTTTTCACGCATTTTTTCAACAACTTTTAAATATTGTTGAACACCTTCAGGCGCATTACGCTTAATCGAATCATCGAGCTTAACTAAACGATGAATACCATTTAAAAACTCACCTGATTTCTGTGCTTCAGAGGTCGAAAGATCATATTTACCTGCACCACCATGTGTATCTACATAGCGATAAGGTTTATCTTTTGCATTCAGTCGACTTAATAACTGAAGCAGCAAAACGTGCTTCATCACGTCGGCAAAGTTGCCTGCATGGAAATGGTGACGGTAATTCATGTTTCTTTAATTCCTGATATCAACGGACATTTTAGCATGAAAAATAGTTTCATTCCGATGCTATTCTTGCTCTAGAATACGTCACCTTTTTTTCCACAACTTTATGGATCGTATATGGAAACAGCCTTTCTCCCAAAGTCTTGGCCCGTTGATCAAATCCTCGATGATTTAGATCAACACGGGTTTAGCATTATTGATGACGCTTATCCTGCTGAATATATACATGCACTTGTTGAAGAATGTATGTCAAATTTAAATAAATTTAGGGATGCAGCCGTACAAAATGGGGTCATCAGTAAAATTAGAAGTGATCATATTTTATGGATTAACGACACCTTAGATGTCGCACAAGAACACGTTCAAGCGTTACAACATTTATCAGAACAATTTAATCGCGCATTTTTTTCTGGCATTCACGAAGTCGAAGCACATTTTGCCTGTTATAACGCAGGTGAATTTTATGCCCTGCATAAAGATAATCCTCAAGGCAAAAATGGACGTGTCATTTCAGCGGTTTATTATTTGCATGAACATTGGCAAGCCGACTGGGGCGGTGAATTGCGCTTACAAGATAAGAATGATGTTTGGCATATTTTAGAACCTAAACCGAATCGCATTGCTTTATTCCAAAGTGACCTGTTACACGAGGTACTCGAAGCCAAACATCAGCGTTTATCGATTACGGCGTGGCTGCGTAATGACAGCACGATGTGGTAATTCGATATTCATCCTTTAAATCCCCTAAATTATCCTCATATATGAGTCATTCATAGATGAGGATGTACCCGATGCGTCAAAACAGTCATAAAATCATTCAGCGTATTGGCGAAACTGATCAATTATTCCTACAAGGCAACAGCCCTGAACTTGCCCTTGAGCGTGCTGACTTACGTCTGCAATTGGTTGGCTTAAGCAAGAATCATCAAGAACAAGTGTATTTTCTGCAAGAAGCCATTGTTCTGCTTGAGCAAAGCCGGATTAAATTTGAAGAAATGCCGATAGAGCTATACATCAATTTGTCTGTGCATTTAGCCAAAGCTTATATGGTATTTTTTGAAATCACCCAAGAGCAGCGCTATGCCCTAATTACCCAGCAGATTATGAAACCGATGTCCAAAGCTGAACATGGCGACATCTACTTCTATTTGGCCTATGCCTCTGCGGTAAAACAGGAACCTGCGTTAACCCGCCACTGGTTAAATAAATACTGCAAATCTCAAGAATTCAAACTCACCACATTACTTGAGCATCCTGCATTTAATCCTTATCGCCAAGAAACTTGGTTTTTAGAATTACGCCAAAGTAAACTGCACTAAATAAAAAACACCTCCGAAGAGGTGTTTTTTATTTATGGAGAAGTGAAATCTATGCTGGCTGCAGCTTATATGCATCCATATGCAACTGTTGATTCAGCTCATCAATCCAAATGGCCCAATCATCATCTTGTACTAAATGGCTGATTAGAAAGTCGCGCTGTGCTTTATTCCAAAACGGCGCATCATGTAAATTTTCACTTGCGGCAAGCTGATGCGTACGTACGTATAACTCGATCGCAGCTGGACTGCTGGCTAACCCCAATTGAGAAAACAATAAAGCTAAGGATGGTTTATTTTGATTGAGCATCTCGCCCTCCTTATCAACTAATCTGTCATTTATTATTTAATTAACTTATATGATGCTGATAAAAAAACCTAGCGATAAAACTAGGTTTGTTGTTTCAAATTGTATTTAGATTTTGCATGATCCTGAAAGCTTATGTTCTGTATGCAATTGTTCATTTAAAATATCGACCACCATGGCCCAGTCATCATCTTTTTTCCAATGACTAATAATAAAGTCGCGCTGTGACTTCGTCCAAAATGGCGCTTCATGCAGTGGAACATCCATGGTGATTTGATGCGTTTCGATAAATTGATCGATGCCTTCCGGACTGGCATCCAACCCCAATTGTTCAAAAAATAGTTCCAACGTCGGTTGTTGATCAAACATTGCCGTTCTCCTCAAACTAATAACATTTCTCCCATCTTTATAGTTATCTGTTTATTTGACTTTGTCAGTTGCAACAGCATCTCAACGTGTTATTTTTTGTTCAAAAATTAAGCGTGGTATTTTTCGCAGGCCATAAAAAAAGCACCCCAAATGGAGTGCCTTTTTATAATTTAATTTAAAAAATTAAATTATTTAACCATGTCAGCAACTGCTGCACGTTCTTCTTCAAGCTCGTTTAGAGTGAAGTTGATACGTTCACGGCTGAATTCGTCGATTTCAAGACCTTGAACGATTTTGTATTCACCGTTTTCAGTTGTTACAGGGAAACCGAACATTACGCCTTCAGGAATACCATAAGAACCGTCAGAAGGAATACCCATAGTTACCCATTTGCCGTTTGTGCCAAGAGCCCAATCGCGCATATGGTCGATTGCAGCGTTTGCAGCAGAAGCAGCAGAAGAAAGACCACGTGCTTCGATGATCGCAGCACCACGTTTACCAACAGTTGGAAGGAATACGTCTTTGTTCCAAGCAGCATCGTTGATTTTGTCTTTTAAGCTTTCGCCGTTTACATTTGCAAAACGGTAGTCAGCATACATAGTTGGAGAGTGGTTACCCCAAACTGTCATGTTTTCGATGTCAGAAACTGCAACACCAGCTTTTTGAGCAAGTTGAGTTAACGCACGGTTGTGGTCAAGACGTAACATTGCTGTGAAATTTTTCGCTGGAAGATCTGGAGCAGATTTCATTGCGATGTAAGCGTTAGTGTTTGCAGGGTTACCTACAACAAGAACTTTAACGTCACGGCTAGCAACTTCGTTAAGCGCTTGACCTTGACCGATGAAGATTTCACCGTTTACTTTAAGAAGGTCAGCACGTTCCATACCAGGACCACGTGGACGTGAACCTACAAGAAGAGCGTAGTCAGCATCTTTGAATGCAACTTTAGGATCATCAGTACCGATCATACCTTCTAAAAGAGGGAATGCGCAGTCATCAAGTTCCATCATTACGCCTTTAAGCGCTTGTTGAGCTTTCTCAACTGGAATTTCTAATAATTGAAGGATAACTGGTTGGTCTTTACCCAACATTTCACCGCTTGCGATACGGAATAATAAGCTATAACCGATTTGACCAGCTGCGCCAGTAACGGCAACACGAACTGCTTGCTTCATGTAATTATCTCCAATTGAGGAAGGTCATAATGATTAAATAGCTGTTCTATCTAATCTTAATAATCATAAACGGCAAATATTGTACTCCAATCTTTTGACGCTTGCATGTAAAAGAGAATGCTTTTCAACAAAAGTATGATAGGAAATATAAATAAAATGCCGAAAAAAGCTTAGAAAGAACCTTTAATTATGAAAGTTGCAGGACAATTTCCGACGATTGTCGTAGGGCAACTTTTGTACTGACCATTGTTTTTATAGCAAATTTTAATCTCAGTCAGTAGGCTGCCACCACGGGTTTGCATACAGTTAAATTCAATACTTTGTGATACCAATCCGCTGTTCATACGCAACATTTTATTACGCAAGACATTGGCTTGAATGGACTGGGTTTCTTGGCTAGTCAATTCATCTGGAATTTTTAGTTTATCTGCATGATTAATAATGGTTCTGAAATACTGGCTGGCATTCATTGGGACACAGCCGCCTGTATTGTGCCAAAGCGCCACGCGAGCATTTTCATCAGGCATAATCCGTGCAACCACTTTCGCTTGCAACGGAGAAAGTTTAGCTGAACTATTGGTCGTGCAATCACGTGTAGAGGTTTCTGGATATAGACCCGTGATATTGAGTGAATACCCTTCTAAACATTTACGTTTTTTACTTTTTAATGGGTCATAGGCGCAAACAGCAGGCACCATTTGCACATCCATCACATACCCTTTTACAACCGGTGCAGCCGAAAGCATAGACATACCAAAGCCTGCACCACTGCCGATGAGCAGTGATGTCAGTATTCGATAAGCAGGTCTAATGTCCATTTTCGGCATTCATCATTTACCCATATTGCGCCTAAAAACAGGCGCATCTTGCTTTAAAATTTATTGCGCATTCCGTAATGGAATCATTTGCATTCTTTTTTCAATCGATTGTGGCCCCTGACCTAATAAAAGGCCGTAATGGGTTGCATTGGTCATCACATGTTTTACATAGTCTCGAGTTTCCGTTAATGGAATCGATTCCGTATATTGATCCGCTGCAATTGCTTGATATTCAGGCTGCCAGCGTCGAGCACGATTTGGACCCGCATTGTAACCTGCGGTCGCTAAGACTGGACTATTACTCAATTGACGTTGAATCATCGATAAATAGAAAGTGCCATAACGAATATTGGTATTCATATCCGTTAATGCAGCGGGGTTATAACTCTCCCCCATCTGACGAGCCACCAATTTTGCGGTGTCTGGCATAATTTGCATTAAACCACCGGCACCGACATGTGAACGTGCGCTAGTGACAAACCGACTTTCTTGACGCATCAAACCATAAGCCCATGCAGGGTCAATGCCGGCATTACGACTATGACTCACCACATAATTTTGATGCGGCATAGCATAACGTAAAGCATAATTGTGCTGTTTAGTGGTTCGATCTGCCGCATAAATCGCCCGATCATACCAACCCATATCGGTTGCACGTTTAGCTGCGGCAAGAATCATGCCATCATCATGCTTTAAATAGGCTTGACGCACTGCCCAGTTCCATTCACGGTTAATATAGCTGTCAGATGCATTAATATTGCGCAATGCAAAGGCACGACGGAAGTGAATATCCTGACTGAGACGCTGCGCATCTTGTGACGAAGGCTGCACATTTGACGGAATATTGTTATAAGACTGACCAATTTTGTCACGTGCTAACAAATTATGGTAATCATCGCCAACGGCAAGCTTGCGATAAATTTCTTTTGCCGCACGTTTAGATGAGGCATCTCCACGTTGTTCAGATGCTCGTGCTAACCAATATTGCCAACGGTCTTCTTGCTTTTGCGAAACGCTCATCGCATCAATTGCACGAATGACACTTTCCCATGCGCCAAAACGAATGGCTTGTCGCGCATAAATCTCGGCTTCTTCTGCACTAAAAGGCAGTCCATAACTCAAATCAAGATAATTTAGAACTTCACGGTTGAAATTGTTTTTCATCACCGTTGTACCACCGATATACCCGACACTACGGTATAGGGCTTTTTGTACATCGGCTGGTGTGCCTTCTGCTGCACGTTTCACCGAAGAAATCGCGCCATTTAAGTCGCTATCGGCCAAGCGACCCATCGCATAAATCAGGTATGCATGATCTTCAGCTGTGGCTTTGGGTGCAGACCATAAATAATTCAGTGGATTGGCTTGAATCGTGTTGAGTTGCGATAAATTAATATTCACGCCAATGGTTTGCGCAGTCGCAATCGCTTGCCCTGACTGTCCGGCTCTTAACTGCCCCCACATCCGTTGATGGCGGTCATCTTGAGTCATTAAAGGACTTGATAACATCATACGGCCCAAGCCAGTACACGAATCAGGTTGTGAGTTTGTGGTCAACCATACATCTTTAAATTCTGCATAAACCAGTGGATCGCCTGACTTGGCACGAACTTGGGCCATGGCACAGGTTTCAGCACGGTCAGCATTAGTCACATATTGCAAGACAGGCTGTGCTGTAGCGAAATCGGCTTGTTTGACTTTTTCTTCAACATAATCTGCGGCTAATTTTTCTGCCATTGCCGAGTTTGGATAACGCTGTGCAAAATTAGTAATCGCACTTGCAGGCTGTGAAGCCAAATTGTTATTGAGCAACCAATATTCTGGGTAATAGCCCAAAACATCATTTTGCATGGATGATTGGTATTGTTGTAACAAACCTATATTGCCTGCATTCGCAGCACGTAAAGCATCGTTAAACTGCTCATCTGCGGCTTGGGCAAACGCAGAAATTCCGGAGAGTCCCACACTCAAAGCAAGTAATTTAGCGTAATTTTTCTGTTTAAAATTATGTTTTAACATCCACTTGCCTTCTTTCATGTCATTCCGCCCGGTTACAACACATCGAACTTTATTTAGGAATTAGTTTAATAATTCTAAACTCTGCATTGTGTTCTGTTATGTAACCTTATGATTAGCCAATATTAATTTTCAAACATTTTTACTTCATAAATCAATATGGCAGAGTTGTAATTTTAGGCTGTAAGTTTCTAGTGAATTACTGCTAAAATATTGCCCATTCTTAAAATCCCCTTTTTTGACCTCCGCAGCTGCACAATTCGACTGATTGAATTGTCTGTCAGCCACGTATGGTTATTGATTTTCATAAAATTCCTTTAGGAGCCTACATGACGGTTCAAACCTTCATCCCCAATAGTGCCCAAGCTGCCCCAGATAACACTGTTACCCAGCCACAGCACACCCCAGCTCAAGATGGAGCAGTGAAAAAACTGTACATCGAAACGCAAGGGTGTCAGATGAATGAGTATGACAGTCAACGTATGGGCGACCTTTTAGGTGATTCTCACGGCTATGTGCTGACAAACGATCCAAAAGAAGCGGATATTCTCCTGATGAATACCTGCTCTATCCGTGAAAAAGCACAAGAAAAAGTATTTTCTGAGTTAGGCCGCTGGCGCAAGCTGAAAGAAAAAAATCCTGACTTGGTGATTGGTGTTGGTGGCTGTGTTGCCTCTCAGGAAGGTGACAACATTCAAAAACGCGCACCGTATGTAGATATGGTGTTTGGTCCACAAACCTTACACCGTTTACCGCAAATGTTAGATCAGCATACTGAGCAAGTGGTCAAACCGAAAAAAGAAAAAATTCAGTTGGTGGATATTTCATTCCCTGATATTGAAAAATTCGACTTTTTACCTGAACCGCGTGTAGAAGGCTTTAAAGCGTTTGTTTCTATCATGGAAGGCTGTTCTAAATACTGTTCATTCTGCGTGGTTCCCTATACCCGTGGTGAAGAAGTTTCTCGCCCACTCGATGACGTATTGGCTGAAATTGCCACTTTAGCTGAAAAAGGCGTACGTGAAATTTCATTACTCGGCCAAAACGTGAATGGCTATCGTGGTGAAACTTTTGAAGGTGAAATCTGTACCTTTGCAGACTTATTACGTTTAGTCGCTGAGATTCCGGGGATTGGCCGTATTCGTTACACCACATCGCACCCGCTTGAATTTAACGATGACTTGATTCAGTGCTATCGTGACTTACCGCAAATGGTTTCTCACTTGCATCTACCAGTTCAAAGTGGTTCAAACGACGTGCTACAAGCCATGAAACGCAACCACACGATTGATGTTTATATCGATAAGATTGCAAAATTACGTCAAGTTCGCCCTGATATGCATTTATCTAGCGACTTTATTATTGGCTTCCCAGGTGAAACTGACCAAAACTTCGAAGAAACTTATCAATTTATCCAAGATATGGACTTCGATCATTCATACAGTTTCATCTACTCAAAACGTCCAGGTACTCCTGCTTCAGAACTTGAAGACACCACCCCTGAAGATGTGAAAAAAGAACGTCTTGCCAAAGTTCAACAATGGATTAAACAATCTAGTATTGATAAAACTGATGCCATGCTAGGCACCATTCAACGTGTCTTGATTGAGTCTGTTTCAGACAAAGATCCGAACTTGCTGATCGGTACTGCAGACAATACACGTTTGGTTAGCTTTATCGGTGATCCTGCATGGGTTGGGCGTTTTGCAGAGATTGAAGTGACCGATATTAAAACTTTGAAGTTTGTTTACGGTGAACTCTTGAATCTTGAGCCTGACGTGGCGTAATGTAAGCTTAATCGTCAGACCAATTTAAAGGAATTCTCTTGACTGCAGCGATTCGACGTACTGTAACTTTTGCTGGTATTCCACTTGACCGTTTACAAAGCATGCTCGGTGCCTATAACGGTCATCTCAAACAAATTGAACAACGTTTAGATGTCAAAATTTCTCATCGTGCAGATGCTTTTTTTGTCGATGGGGAAATCGATGCGGTAGAGAGAGCCGAAAGTCTCCTTCACCGTCTTTATGAAGAGTCCGAAACCAATCCACAGATTAGTGCGGACATTTTACACATGATGATTCAAGGCAGTCAGACTGACCGCGAAATTCAGGAAGATTTTTCTGAAAATGAGCATACCGGTTTAGACAATGTTTATCTACAAACCCGTAAAGGTCGGATCAATCCACGTGGTGCCAATCAAAAACGCTACGTACAACGTATTTTACAAAGCGATATTTCATTTGGTATCGGCCCAGCGGGTACAGGTAAAACTTATCTAGCGGTCGCCGCTGCTGTAGATATGCTAGAACGTAACGAAATTCAACGCATTTTATTGGTTCGCCCTGCGGTTGAAGCCGGTGAAAAATTGGGTTTTTTACCCGGTGATTTGAGCCAAAAAATTGACCCTTACTTACGTCCGCTATACGACGCTTTGTATGAAATGCTCGGTTTTGAAAAAGTCGCTAAACTAATTGAACGTCAAGTGATTGAGGTTGCACCACTGGCCTACATGCGTGGTCGTACCTTAAATCATTCTTTTGTGATTTTAGATGAAGCACAGAACACTACCCCTGAACAGATGAAAATGTTCCTCACCCGTTTGGGTTTTGGTTCTCGTGCGGTAATCACGGGTGACATTACACAGGTCGATTTACCTCGTGGTCAACAATCTGGTTTGGCACATGCCTTACGCGTGATTGAAAAAATCAAAGAAATTCATATTACTCGCTTTCACTCTCGTGACGTGGTACGTCATCAATTGGTTCAAAAAATTGTTGAAGCCTATGAGGGATGGGACAGCGAACAACATCGCCTCACGGCTGAACAACGTGCAGAACGTAAAGCACGTCAGGAAGCCTTGGTGGCGGACAATGATGCTAAAGCTGATGGGCAGCATCAAGACGAAAACATTTAAGGATTCATTTTGAAACTTAATCTCTCCTTGCAGCAAAATTTTCAGTCACCTGAATTGGTGGTGAAACGTGCGCATATCAAAAAAGTCGTGGAAACGGCTTTACGTCATATCGATACACAAAGTGATTGTGAGATCGGTATTGCATGTGTGGACAATGACGAAAGCCACAAATTGAACTTGGAATATCGTGGTAAAGACAAACCGACCAATGTGTTGTCTTTTCCAAGCGACCTCCCCGATGAAATGGCAGCAGTTTTAGACTCATTTCCGATTGGCGACTTGGTGATTTGTATTCCTGTGGTTCTTCGTGAAGCACAAGAACAAAGCAAAGCACCCCTGACCCACTTTACGCATATGCTGGTACACGGTACGTTGCACCTGATGGGCTATGACCATGAAACCTCTAATGAAGATGCTGAAGAAATGGAAGCTTTGGAGATCGAGATTTTAGCCAAATTGGGGTTTGATAACCCTTATCTGGAAAGAGATTAAGAACCCAAAAAGCGAGCTACGGCTCGCTTTTTTTTATCGTCATAAAAACCAAGGAAGGAAAGATATGCAATATGTCGTGATTTTTAAAGCACGCATTCATACACTTGATGAACTGTATTTTTCGACTGCACAGCAGCTTAGAGACAAAGCTTTGACACACTTTAACTGTCAACATTTTGAAGCGCTGACAGAGGCTGAGCATGAAATTGCCCTTTCCTACTGGAATACGTTAGAAGACATTCGAGCTTGGCAACAAGATGCACAACATCTGGTCGCGCAACAATTGGGGAAAAACCAATGGTATGCGAGTTTTAGCGTCGAAATCTGCGAAGTTTTGCGACGCTATCACAACTGATTAACGCACCTCAAACTCTGCTTCTGCAGGATCAAAGCGCCAAGTACGCACAATACGAAGTTCTGAGATTTCTTTCATTTTGGCATCAAACAAACCAAAAGGTGCCGCCTTACGCACAGAGGTTTTTGCAGCTTCATCCAATAAACTTGAACCTGAACTTTCGATCAAACGAATGGCACGAATCCCGCCATTACTGTTCAAAATAACCATTAAACGTACTTCACCGCGTAGCTGTTGCTGTTTTGCCGCTTCAGGATAATAACGGTTGCCATAAAACTCGACTTTTTCGCGGAATTTTTCCATATAGGCCGCAGAAACATCTTGCTTGGCTTGAATACCATCAATGGTTTTAATTTTTTGCTGACGGCTAAAGTTTTGCTGACGTTGTAAATATTGGGCTTCGATACTCGCCACCATCGCAGCCTTGGCCTGAAACTGACTATTCAACTCCTCAACGGCTTTTTTGCGACTGTTTTCTTCCGCTTGTTTTTGCCAACTCAAAGTTGTCATCAACACTTTATCTTCAAAGCTGAGCTCTTTCTTTTGTTGCAGTTGTTCTAAAGCTTCGCTTTTTTGCTCCCCGGCTTTTTGTTCGATCATCGGTGCAGGCATGTCACTCGACATACGATGTGACTCACGGAATGTCCCTGAGCCCTGCTGATCGGCTTGTGCTAAAAAGTCTGCATGTTCAATTTTTTCCGTCGTAGAACGTAAAGAAACTGCAATTTCTTTGGTGTTATAGTCAGCCTCTTGGGGCATGGAAAATTGCATGGTTAAAAAAGCCAAATGCAACACAGCAGCAAACGCCAATGCAGTTGCAAATATGGGATCTTTCCACCACTCTTTCATCAAGGGCATGAACGTTATTTTTTTCAGCATCACATTAAACCGACAATTTGCCGCATTCCCCAAACTGCTTAAAACAGTATAAAATAAAACTCGTATTCATTTTTTGATGAAAACGAGAAATCCATCAACACATAGATAATGCACAATTAAAATCATGAAAATGGTGCAATTTATTTTGCTAAACTGCAAGATCAAAACCTTGTGTTTTTATAGAAATCGACAAGATACACATCGTCAAAAAACATAATTTGTCAGGATGCACTTCTTATGCAAACGCTAGTTTCCAATATCGCTAAACGTATACGCCAAGTGTACCAAAAAGCTGAAGGATTTATTGAAGATGAGCGTGAATTCCCAATGTCTCAAGTGTTTTTAAATGCGACATTTCAGCGCTTTGTGACCGATAATGTGAAAATGCTCAAAGACTTGCATGCTGACCTTCATGACGACTGGCTCAGACTGTATGCCACACTCGATTATAATGGACTGCTCATCACGCTTTCCGTGGACCTTAAATTGGTGCAAATGGAGCTGAATAAAAATACCCAATTGATCGTATTTGAACAAATTAGTGATACACAAGTGATTGAAGCGAAGTATCCAAATGTTCTGTATAAGATGGGCGTGCGCATGGCCTTATGGTTCTATCAAAAAGTACTCAACCAAGATCCATTGGGTATGATTTTGGAAAAGCTCAATGTGATCAAAGTTAAAGATGATTTACTGTATTTAGACCTGAATCGCTGGCTCGGTAAAAGCCGCTCGATTATCGACACACTGGGCAAAGTCCATGTCAATCATGCTGTTTTACGTGAGGCTGAATTGGTGGTCATCGGTAACGTTAATCTAACAGCGCTGTTTACTAAAATGGCACAACAGCGGATTGAAGACTGGGATGATTCAAATTTAAAAGACGATGAAGTCACGCCAATTAAGCAAAAGGAAAGCTAGACTTATCCTGTACTTAGATATCTTGAGCCTATAAAACGCTACACAATATATACATTAGGCACGGATTTGTGACGTGATTCTCCACAATCCAGCCGCATAATAAACATATCAGGTGGTTTAGCCCACCGCACTTCTATTGAATAGGAAAACCATACTTATGGCACATTCACTTTTGAAAAATTTAGGTCTTGTTGCTGGGGTATCGACTACACTGCTTTTGACTGGTTTCTCAAGTCAGTCATTTGCCATGAGTCCATTCCAAGCCAACTACCAATTTAACTACAACGGCAAAAACTTGGGTTCTGCAACACGTACCCTAAAACAATCTGGGAATAACTGGACCTATGTTTTCGCAGCAAAAGCTGGTGCGATGGCCTCTGCAACTGAAACCAGTCGTTTTAGTTTAAATGGCAGCCAAATTCACTCGAACAGCTTTAGCCGCAGCAGCAAAATTTTGGTGCACAACAACACCATGAATATTAATTTTAATGCTGGCGCAAAAACCATTAATACCAAAAAAGATGATAAAGCGCGTTCATTTGCGTGGAAATCAGGTGTGTTAGATGAACTCAATGCTGAATTGCAAATTCGTGAAGATTTAAAAAATGGTGGTTTGAAATCGAATTACTACATTGCCGATGCCAAAGAGGTTGAAGCTCGTAAGTTCGTGAAACAAGGCACTGAAAAAGTGAAAACCACTTATGGAACTTTTGACACCGTGAAAGTCGTGATGCGTCATGACAAACCAGGCCGTCAAACCACCTTCTGGTTAGCGCCAAAACTAGATTATCTACCTGTCAAAGTTTCCCACCAAGACAATAAAACCTCTTACGGTTTATTGTTAACGGGCTATAAAGGTGCAACAAATTAATTGATTTGATCAATTTCGCTTGCATTTTTCACGGTGCTTTTTAAAATACGCTTTTGCTTTAAAAAGCACCTGCCCCTCGAGGATTCTCCCGTGCACGCTCTGGAACAGAAAATCTTAGCTGAAGGTATCGTTCTCTCTGAAGAAGTTCTGAAAGTCGATTCTTTCCTGAACCACCAAATTGACCCTGTGATGATGCAACAAATTGGTCAAGAATTTGCCCGTCTTTTTAAAGATGCTGGCATCACAAAAATCATTACGATTGAAGCATCAGGTATTGCACCTGCAGTAATGGCTGGTCTTGAACTTGGTGTTCCTGTGATTTTTGCACGTAAATATCAATCTTTGACCTTAAAAGATGATTTGTATCGCTCAAAAGTGTTTTCTTTTACCAAACAAACTGAAAGCACGATCGCGATTTCTAAAAAGCACATCAATGCTGAAGATAAAGTTTTAGTGATTGATGACTTCTTGGCCAATGGTCAAGCGGCTTTAGGTCTTGCAGATCTTATTCATCAAGCAAGTGCTGAAGTATTGGGTATCGGTATCGTGATTGAAAAATCATTCCAACCTGGTCGTGATATTTTGCTTGAAAAAGGTTATCGCGTTGAATCATTGGCACGTGTGAAATCGCTGGCGAATGGTACAGTTGAATTTGTTCGTGACTAGTTTGCGTTCAAAAGAAAAAAGAACACATCAGGTGTTCTTTTTTTTTCTAAAAATTTGCCATTAAGATGACATAAAGCGCACTTTTTAACGCTTTAGTTACAAGCAGACAAAACATCGGTGTGCAAAACTCGATAAAATTCAGGAAAATCGTCACATTTGATCGAATGGGTCAACTACTCATCTGTCAAATTACATTATGCTGCACCATAAATTCGGCCACTTTATTTTTTAAGGCTATGGAAAGTTATGAATACAGAAGATCAAAACATGGAACCGACAATTAAATGTCCAAAATGTGGATCAACCCATATTGAAAAGCGTAACCATGAACAAAACTTACAAAAAATTGGTGGTGTCTTACTCAGTGGTGCAGGAACTGCTGCAGGGACTGTCGGTGGTGCGGCATCTGGCGCATCTATTGGTGCTGCGATTGGTGGCGTGACTGCTGGCCCACTTGGCGTGATTATGGGCGGAACCATCGGGACTTTTGTTGGTGCAATTAGCGTCGGTATTACAGGCGGTTTTCTCGGACACCGTTTTGGTAAAAAAGCAGGTGTGATTGTAGATCAAAATATATTTTTAGATTACCAATGCAAGGCCTGCAAACAACGCTTTGAAGTTGAATCTCAACCTGAAGATGCAGCAAAAACTGAAGATCAAGACTAATTTTGATTGCTGCTAAATTAAATAAGAGCGTTTCTACGCTCTTTTTTAATAGGTTATTGTTTTTCTAATATGTATTTCTAGTCTATTGAAATGCTATTCGAAACCATGGCGAATCAATTATTTTGAAACATCAGTTAAAGATTTTGAGTCCACTTTAACTTGATCTTGTTTCGCCAAAAATTCTTTTTCTTCAGCTTTTTTCTCTTGCGGGAAATCCATACTGTGCAAAACTGGCATTGCCGTACACAAGGAAGATGCAGCAAATGCGGAACACAGGAAAATCATTCGAAAATTAATAATAGACATCACACACCCCAAAGAAGAAATTTAAATACAAATCATGTAATCAAAAAATAAAAATAACGCGCCCAAAAAGACAGCAAAAATCGATTCAAGGCCATCACTGAGCAGGCTGTATTTAAAAACTTTCAATATGTTATTGATATCACTTATTTTGGGTATTTTAAGAATAGTTCGACAGATTTATTTTTATATTTTTGGGCGCAAATACGACATCGTTAATAAAAAGAAATCACACGTAAAAAAGCAAGAAAAGTGCAATATTTAAGCCTTTTCTTGCTCGTTCGCTACAAAGTCTGTGTAACTTCCTAGAACAAGTAAGTATCAAATCAACTTTTTGACCACTTCGCCCAGGCGTTTACCCTGCTCTTCACATAAGTTTCGCTCATCTTGACTCAATGACTGATCATGGCGTGGACCACTGACATGACTTGCACCATAAGGCGTACCACCCGTTTTGGTATTCGATAATGCAGGATGGGCATTACTTAAACCCATAACCATCATTCCGTGATGAAACAAAGGTGGCAGCATGGTCAGCAAAGTACTTTCCTGTCCCCCATGCATTGAACCTGAACTGGTAAACACACAGGCAGGTTTGCCATGTAATGCGCCATTGAGCCAAAGCGCTGTGGTTTGATCCCAGAAATATTTCATTTCCGACGCCATATTACCAAAACGTGTTGGCGAACCAAGGGCTAAACCTGAGCAATGCGCTAAGTCATCTAAGCTACAGTAAATATCGCCTTCGGCAGGAATACTGGGCTGCACGTCAGTCACCACAGCGGATAAATTTGGAACGGTTCGTATTTTTACCGCCATTCCAGACGCTTCAATTCCATTGGCAATCAAATGTGCCATCTCACGTGTTGAACCATATTTGCTGTAATACAGCACTAGTACATAAGCTTGCGTCATTTTTATAAATTCAATGAAAAAAGAAAACTATACGGTATTTTTCCTATTTTTTGGTTAAGCTAAGTGATGAAAATTGCATAAACATGACTAAAATAACTCGAGACTTGAACGAATGATCGAAGCATTTTTAAAAAAACTTCCCTTTTACGACAAGAAATGGTTTCAGTTTGTTTTATTTGTCATTCGACGTTTTGAAGCCGATCGCTGCCGTGAACAAGCAGGATCATTAACCTATACCACCTTGTTTGCAGTGGTACCCATGTTGACCGTATTCTTGGTCATCATCTCCTCAATTAAAGCTTTAGAACCTGCTCGTCAACAGCTTCAACAATTGATTTATAGTAATTTTCTACCGAAAACGACAATTGCTTTTGATAAAGCACTGAATGCATTCACCGATAAATCCAGTAACCTGACTGTTATTGGTGTACTGTTTTTATTCATTACCACAGTTATGATGCTGACCAGCATTGAGACAGTATTTAACCGAATTTGGCGGGTGCGTGAGACACGTGGCGGCATTATTGGCTTTATGCGCTATTGGACTATTATCTCATTAGGCCCAATCTTACTGGGTAGCGCATTTGTTGTGTCATCTACCTTGGCCTCTATGAATGTCCTCAGCAATAATTTTGCCGGCTATGAACTGGATGGGGCTTTTCTGCTGTGGATCTTGTCTTTTTCATTGACCATTTTAGGTTTTTTCATTCTGTATTGGACGATTCCCAACCGCAGTGTGCCGATTAAGGCGGCGCTGATCGCGGGTGTCTTTAGTGCCGTGGTCTTTGAACTGCTCAAAAACCTCTTTGGCTTTGTCATGTCAAATTTCACCAGTTATCAAATCGTTTACGGTGCTTTTGCTGCAGTGCCAATTTTCCTGCTTTGGATATTCCTTTCATGGAATATCGTACTGATTGGGGTAGAAATTAGTTATGCACTGACCGCTTTCAATTCGGGCAACGACCAAAAACGTCATCCTGTTATTATGTTGATGGATTTGCTTGAATTATTTTATAAAAAGCAAAAACTCGGTCAGAGCGTGACAGAAAAAGAAGCGCTTGAGGTTTTAGGGCGTGATGAAATCGGCCGCCTGCCAAGCTATATTTTATTGTTTGAAGAGCAACACCTGATTAAACGTACAGATGATGATCATTATGTTTTAGTTCGTAATTTAACCCAAGTGGACTTTTGGAGTTTTTACAGTAAGCTGCCCTATCCGCTCCCTAAACGGCAAGATTTAGGTCGCGTCGATCCAGATGATGTTTGGATGGAAAAAATTGGGCCGCAACTGGTCGAATCGGATGATTATCTCGCGGCCAAACTCTCGATTCCACTTGCGACTATTTTTGAAGAAAAATAAGCGTAAATAAAAAAAGGAGAGCCGTAGCTCTCCTTTTTTATTTATACATGATCTTAGGTCGCTGTGCGCTGACGTCCCATCAATTTAGACAACCACCGATGCAAGGTTACCGTCATCACTCCGACCATTACTAAGGCCGTCCCCAAAATAAAATTCAGCTCAATCGTTTCGTTTAAGATCAATACGCCAAAGACTAGACCAAAGATTGGAGTAAGGAATGAAAAAACGCCCAGACCATTGGCCAGATATTTACTTAACAGCCAAAACCACAACATCAGGCTGAAAAATGAAATAATGAGCACATGAAAAATCATGCTGCTGATGGACAGCACCGTCCAATGTACAGTCATTTGTCCTGTCAGCCATGCTACGGGTAATAAAAACACGCAACCACCGACTAACTGATAAAACAGCGTCTGAGTTGGAGGTGCATCAGAGAGTTTGGTGAGTCTTAATGAAATGGTGGTCAAGGCCACATCACCCCTGCAAGTAATGCCATCGCATCACCCAACAGGGCTTGAGTGTTGACTGTAGTGCTACTTTCACGTCCCATAAACGACAGGACAATACCTGAAAAGGCAATAAAAATACCGACCCATTGGATCGCTGTAAGCTTTTCTTCAGGCAACTTCCAATGTAAACCTAGTGCCACGAATATCGGTGCGGTATAGAGCAAGACAACGGTATGTGATGCAGAGGTATAGTGCAGGGATTCTGCCACTAAAATAAATTCGGCTGAAAATAAAAACGCCAACCAGATACCCGGCAGCAAGTATTCTCGAGTATATAAATGTGTCCCCGGCTTAAGACGAATCAGTGGAAAAACCAACAGCGCAGCCAAACCCGATCGAATGGCAATTTGCATGATCGGCGCAATATCAACCGCGGCCAATTTCAAAATGACCTGCTGAATCCCTAAAATCATGCACAAAATAATCATCAGACCAGAAGCTTTTGCATCTAGCGCCTTACGCTGTTCCACACTTTTTACTCGACAATACGACAAGCAACACTATAGAACTGTCAGAAATAAAATATATACTTCAAAATAGACAAGTGATCTTCTTATTCAGGCAAAATTTCTCATGCGTCATAAAGCTCGTGCAGATCATACGCAGTTGCAACAACTTCCCACTAACGATGAAATTCAAGCAGCGCTGTGGATCAGTTTTCGTGACGATCCTGCACTGTCTGTTTATCCCGTTCATGGGCATGCTTGGGGCGAGTTTGTCTATGCCTTTAATGGCGTGATGGAAGTGAACATCAATCAGATAGACTATATTACCCCACCGCCTTATGGCATTTGGCTTCCCCCACACTTAGAACACAGTGGTTTAAATCGTACCGCGGTTTCACATGGCACCTTATATGTACATGAATCGCTATGTACTCACTTACCGAAACAACCTGGGATTTTACTCAGCTCGCCCTTAGTCACCGCGATCTTCAGCCATTTGCGTCTCTTACACCAACAAGCCGACCTCATGGAAAATACGGCCGAATATCAACGCTTGCTTCATGTGATCTTAGATCAACTGCATCAAGCTAAACTGGTCAGTAGCTATTTACCGCATTCGGAACATCCTGCCCTCAAACAATTGCTTGATTATTTACACCAACATTCTGCGGATCAAAGCTCGCTTGAGCAATTGGCACAGCGGATAAACATGACGGAACGTACTCTGGCACGTTATTGTCAAAAAGAACTTGGGATGTCGCTGCATGAATGGCGACAACGCCTCAAAGTCATGAAAGCCATGTCGATGCTCAACGCAGGTCAAACCGTCGAAAATATTGCTTTAGAACTTGGTTATGCCAATGCCTCGGCGTTTATAAATATGTTTAAAAAATGGATGCTTTGCACCCCAGATCAGTTTAGAAAATCTGCCTTAAAGCCCTAAATGTGTTTAAATTTAGCTATAAGGGTCTCTATAAAGTGATTCAACAATCCGCTAAGATCAAAAAATCCACAAAGAATGATAATGACTCCCTTTCGAATGAATAAAAAAACCATTTTAGCGCTGTGTTTATCTGCCGTATTTTTAACGGCTTGTAGTTCCAAAGAACAGCGTGAATTTAATTCTGCACTCAAAACCGCTCAAACGGGCGATGCGACTGCACAAATGAAAGTGGGTGATTTATACCTCAGTGGAACGGGCACAGAACAAAATATCGAACAAAGTGTACATTGGTACAAAGCTGCTGCGGATCAAGGCACTACGGACGCATTCGCATGGTTGATGACTCAAGCCTACCAAGGAAACCCGCATGCAGATCAAGTGATTCGAAAGATGCAGCAAGATGGCAATATTTTCCTTGCACACTGGGTGCTAGACCTTGCAAAAAAGACTCATGATCCTGCTGCTGAATATACCGTTGGGTGGATGTACGACACTGGAAAAGGCTTAATTCAAGATAAACACCAAGCGCAAATTTGGTATGAAAAAGCCGCCAAACAAAAGAATGTCGAAGCGATCAAAGTCTTGGGAAATCAACATTATTTTTCTGAACATCCTTCGTCTACACCCGACAAAGCTGCCGAATATTTAAGCTATGCTGCAGAACAAGGGCAAGATGCCGACTCCGCGATGAAAATGGCACATTATTATCATTATGACATTCGTGATGGTGAAAAAGCGCGACAATGGTATGCCAAAGCAGGTGCATTGGGAGACACCGACTCACAGCATATGGCCGAGACCTATGAAACATGGAAAGACACCGGCCCTTTACAACCGAATGAGCCACCGCAATCAAGCAGCACTGAATAGATCAATCAAAAAAGGCTGCATTAAGCAGCCTTTTTGTATGTCGTTCACAGATTATTTGACAAAAGTTGTCCAAACAAAATCCTGATTTTTGCCTTTCAGGGTCATTTTCAACTGCTCACCTGACTGTAGTGCCGCAACACCCGCAGGCGTACCCGTCATGACCACATCACCCACTTCAAGACTAAATACTTGGCTAATATCGGCCAGTAATGTACCCACATCAAAAATCAGCAATGCGGTATCACCGTTCTGACGCAGTTCATCATTGACATGCAAGGTATAATGTACATCTTTCCAATCTTGAACCACCTCTTGGACATCGACCCAATCCGCAAGGATGCAAGAACCATCATAAGCTTTGGCACGTTCCCACGGCTGACCTTTTTTCTTTAAGTCATCTTGTAGATCACGCAAAGTCAGATCTAGGCCCAAAGTCACAGCTCCAACTGCTTCTAAGGCTTTGAGAGGATCAGTTTCAGCCGATAAAGGACGATCAATACGTAAACTTAATTCGCATTCATAGTGGCAACTGCCCCATGCAGGATTCCATGAGATGCCTTGCTCTAATGCGGTTAATGCACTTGGCGGCTTCATAAAAAGCACAGGACGGTCAGGAATTGCATTGCCTAATTCTTTGGCATGATCTGCATAACTACGACCGACGCAAACAATTTTAGATGGACGTGACTGCATACTACTCCCTCTTTTGTTATGAATAGATTGTCTTAGTGCTGAAAAGTATTGCTAAAAATCGCTTGGTCCGCAGTATCTTTAAATGCACTTTTCGGCACAATAATCACGGTTTTATTTTTCAGCTCAAGCATATAGGTCAATTTGCCTTCAGCAAAATTGGCCACTTCAGCATAATGGAAGATATTCTTACGACCATTGGCATGAATTTCTGCATAGTCTTGAAATAAATCAATACCTTGTTCACTTTTTCCTAATTGGTATTTTACAAACTGGCGTTTAAACATCATCGGTAAAAACCAATAACGCATGATACCTTGAAGAAGTAAAAAGAAAGCACCCAGCCCAACATAGTAGGCACCGACACCATTTACACCTAAGTAAAAACCCCAGATGATAATCCCAAGGCTAATGGCTGGCGTTAAAAAACGCGTAAATTGCTTTTTGCCAAAAGTAGCTAGTGCAAAACCATCCTGTGATTCTTCTAGATTTAAAAAATAGCGCAGCGATAATGCAGGTAGATTTTCAGACATAAGCGTATGAATATTTAAAAATGAATTGCGCTAAATACTACACCACAATTCAAACTTGCTTCATGCTTTTTAATGGTCGGTTGTAACACATCACTACTTCCCTTCCCTCTAGAAATACGTTAAAAACAGCAACAAATAAAAGATTGCATACGCAGGATGTGACATGCAGATAACAAAAATAATCATGGTGCTGGTGTTTCTGAGTGGACTGAGCATATCGACCAGTTGGGCCAAATTCGTTCAATGGCAACCCCAGATCCCTAGTAGTTTGGACTTATTTAATGGCAATGCCAAAGCCTTGGCAAATCTTGCCGGTGATCACATCGTGATTTTTGCACATCCTTCACAGCAAATTAGTCTACCCACGATGAAAGCAGGACAAAAAGTCGTTGGTAAATTTCAAAGTGCCGCGGTGGTTGTCCCAACCAACAGTAAAAATGTCGCCAGATTACTCAGTAATTATCCAAACTACGCCGGCTTATTTCCCACGCTAAAATCTGCTGAGGTTTTGCAACAGCAAGGTTCAACCAGCCAAGTTAAATACCGCATCCATATCCCGACACCTATTCCGGTTTTAAACTTTAAAGAAACCGTGGTGATGCAGCACCAAATTCAGCACAACAGCATTAATAGTTTGATTCTAGAAGCACCAGTGTCCTTTGGTGCAGGGAAAATTGAATGGTTTGAGATTGATGCACAACACACCTTGATTAGTGTGACCCAATGGGGCGATTTAAATCAGCCCAAAGGTTTTTTGTTTAGCAAAATATTAAATGCCTTACCCGATGCCAAATTAGGGATTCCTGCGGGAACCAATGGTTTTTTACTCGAATCATTACAGCGCCGATTTAAAGCCTTTAGTAGTGAAACTCTCGCTGCAAATCAATTGCCTGAACTCAAATTGAATGCCTCTCAACTCGACAAAATCACCCAATTAAGTCAAAGCTCGAAAGAACCTGTGTCCTTTATTTTGACAGCGCAGCGCGTTCCCTTTGGGCAAAATTATGAATTGATGCGCTTTAGCACCAGTTTTCAATATTATGCACAAGAGCCTTCGAGCTTACAGCGCTGGATTAATGTGTCTTCGTTCAAGCACTTATTTCCAAGACAAGTCAAACATATGCAAGTGCAGAAAATTAATCCGCACCTCATGGATGCCGACTATAAAATTTCGGTGGGTTTAGGTGTGATCAATATTCCCTTCGATTTTAAAATGCGTTTTAACTATCCCGATTTATTGCAAAATCAATACACCGCAACAGGTGGGGCCTTAAAGTTTGTCCGAGGTGCTATGCATATTCGCCCCTTACAACAAGGGTCGTTATTACAATTGACCAGTGCGGTGAAGATTGATGACAAAGCACCGTTTTTACTTCGCGCCATGCGCAGTATGCCGTATCACGACATGTTACCGGCTTTAGGGGGCAATACGGTCTTTGCACTCAAAGTTAAACAAAAGCTAAGTTAGAACCTTGATTGATGAACTGAATTTATTGTTTTTAGCTATATTTCAGACACAAAAAAACCGCAACATGTGCGGTTTTTTCAATCTTGATCAAGTTGGTGCGCTCAGAGAGATTCGAACTCCCGACCCCTTAGTTCGTAGCCAAGTGCTCTATCCAGCTGAGCTATGAGCGCGACGTCTTGATGAGGCTCATTATACGTGATTTTTATTTTTTGTTAAGAGCTTTTTCATATAAATTTAACCAAACGCACAGCAAATAAACAATTGCCCTTTAAACACGCTAAAAATCAGCCAGATTTACTTTTTTAATGGCTTTTTCATCACAAGTTTGGAATCTACAGGTAGCTGTACTCACTTATAAATGCTCAAAATAGATAACAAATCTATCGCCATCATTGAATCGCGGCTTTAACTCACCCAACTTTTCTTTATCTTAGCTTTAAAAAATGCATCGCCATGAACATCTGAAATGAGGGTTTATCTGCTGAAAAAAGCAAAATCAAATTTACTGATGGGTCGTCTTATAAAATACAACGCTTTATACAATCTAAGTAAGAGACAAAAGACAAAAGACAAAAGACAAAAGACAAAAGACAAAAGACAGCTATATCAAAACGATAAATCACAAGCACAAAAAAACCGCAACATGTGCGGTAATTTGTTCAAGTTGGTGCGCTCAGAGAGATTCGAACTCCCGACCCCTTAGTTCGTAGCCAAGTGCTCTATCCAGCTGAGCTATGAGCGCGTAACTTGTGTCGTCTTAAAAGACTACGTTTTCAGATTTACTTATTGGTGCGCTCAGAGAGATTCGAACTCCCGACCCCTTAGTTCGTAGCCAAGTGCTCTATCCAGCTGAGCTATGAGCGCGACATAAGTAAATCGTGGCGGTGAGAGAGGGATTCGAACCCTCGATACAGTTGCCCGTATGCATCCTTAGCAGGGATGTGGTTTCAGCCACTCACCCATCTCACCGTAACGTGCCGCCATAATACAAAGATCATGATACGACTGCAAGCACAGTCGTTATATTTTTTTCATTTTTTTACTCAATTAGATATTTTTTAAACGATTTTCAAAAAATTAGTGCAAAATTAGTTCAGCACGCACTGCTGTCCCCTACTTTTCAGCTTTAAACATTATAAAATATCGGCATAAAACACTTTATTGCAATCAATTGCGTGCAGTATCTGCTTGCATGACTTATGCTAATCCTAATCTTCTGATTTGAAGCCAAATACATATGAAAAACTGGGTCGACCCTGAAGCAAAAGCTGAAGCCGAACGTTATGACAATCCAATTCCAAGCCGTACTCTGATTCAAGAGACGATTGAACAACTGAAAACTGCAATGTCGCATGCCGATCTTGTAGAACATTTTGAAATTGCCGATCAAAAAAGTATTGATGCACTGAGTCATCGTCTGATTGCGATGGTTCGAGATGGTCAGTTGATGAAAGATGGATTTAAGTTCCAGCTTGCAGCTGAGCAACCGACTCATGAAGCAACGGTTTATATCAACTCAAAAGGTTTAGGCACAGCCAATATTAGTGGTGAAGATGACCTTTTACTTCCTGAACGTGAGTTGCGTCAGGTGTTTAATGGTGACCGTGTTAAAGTCCGCCAAACGTCGGTAGACCGTAAAGGCAAGGCATGGGGCTTTATTACTGAAGTTCTACAGCATCGTGTCAAAGAAATTATTGGTAAAGTGTCTGAGTATGAAGGTGAATATTTTATTCAGCCGGCAAATCCCAATGCACACCAACCGATTACTTTAGAAAAAGAATTAATCGAGCATGCCAAAGTCAAACTCGGCGACTCTGTGCGTATTGCGATTGACAGCTACCCAACCAAAGAAGAATTTGCGACAGGTCATATTGTTCAGTCGATGGCAGATAAAGCAGACACTGAAATTATTATTCCACAAACCATTTTAGAATTTGGTTTACCTTACGAATTCCCTGAAGCGGTACAACAAGAAGCCAACAGCTTTAAAGAGCCATCAGAACAAGATCGTGAAGATCGTGTCGACTTACGTGATTTAGCGCTTGTCACCATTGATGGTGAAGATGCCCGCGACTTCGATGATGCCGTGTATGCGGAAAAACGTCCGGGTGGTGGTTATCGTGTTGTGGTGGCAATTGCCGATGTCAGCCATTATGTACGTCCGGGTAAACCGCTCGATGACGAAGCTCAAGAGCGCGGTACATCGGTGTACTTCCCTCATTTTGTATTGCCGATGTTGCCTGAGGCGCTGTCGAATGGTTTATGTTCTTTGAACCCACACGTAGACCGTTTATGTATGGTCTGTGATTTAAACTTATCTCGCGCGGGTCGTGTTACTAAGTTTGAATTCTATCCGGGTGTGATGCATTCCAAAGCTCGTTTGACCTATACTCAAGTGGCCGAATATTTTGAGGGTAATAGTCAAGCCATTCCTGAAGACCGTGATGTACGTAAATCGGTCAATACCTTATTCCAATTGTATCAAGTGTTGAAAGGCTTACGTGCTGAACGCCACGCGATGGAATTTGAAACCGTTGAAACTTATATGACCTTTGATGAGCTAGGCGGTATTAACGAAATCCTACCGCGTAGCCGTAATGATGCACACAAACTGATTGAAGAATGTATGTTGCTGGCAAACGTCGCAGCGGCAGAATATGCATTAAAAAATGAAATTCCTATGCTGTACCGTGTGCATGAACCACCTGAGTTCTCACGCATTCAAAAGGTTCGTGATTTTGTGAAGTTATTGGGTCTGCCATTCCCTGAACAGCCAACTCAGGCCGACTATCAAGCCGTGATTGATGCCACGAAAGACCGTATTGATGCTCCAAGCATTCATGCCGTTTTACTCCGCTCAATGATGCAAGCCTATTATGGCGCGAACAATGCAGGTCACTTTGGCTTGGCTTACGAAGCATATACGCATTTCACATCTCCAATCCGTCGTTATCCAGACTTGTTACTTCACCGAGCCATCAAAGCACAATTGAAGAAAAAACCTTACCCAATTTCTGGCGCTTCGCTGGATGATGCGGGTGAACACTTCTCTGCGACCGAGCGCCGTGCAGATGAAGCATCACGTTCTGTCACTACATGGTTGAAGTGCCATTACATGCAGCAACATTTGGGTGAAGAGTTTGTCGGCACTATCAGTGCGACTGCTGAATTTGGCCTGTTTGTAACGCTCAAAGACTTATATGTTGATGGCATGATCCACGTCAGCCAATTGGGCGATGACTTCTTTGTCTATGACCAACCGAGTCAGAGCTTAATTGGTCAATCTCGAGGTCAAGTTTTCAGTCTCGGCGATGAAGTAAAAATTAAAGTCGCTGGTGTGAATCTAGAAGAGCGCAAAATCGACTTTGAATTGATTCAACAATTGAGCCATGCAGGCCGTGCTATTCGCGCGCGTGCCCCTCGTGTTGCAAAACCCACAGCCAAAGAAGAAGTCTTTTCAGAGCGTAAAACCAACGTTGCTGAAGATGGAGAACAGCCCATACGACGCAAAAAAGACAAAGGAAAACCCAGCTCCTACAGCCAAAAACCTGCTAAAAAATCTGCAACAAAGTCTGAAGCGAAGGCTAAAGATAAAGTGAAGAAAAAGTTAAAAGTAAAAAAGAAAAAATCCAATGCCAAAGCAAAGGGTGAGTAAATTTTACTAAATAAAAAAGAGTGCTACGGCGCTCTTTTTCATTTAATATATCTCTATAAAAATAAACCACTTAAAAATCATGACATCACAGAAAATTACTAAATACTATTACCATGAATATGTAATATGCTTAGTCTTTGTACTTAGTATTTCAGCACTGATTGCTCTCTTTTTTATAGACTTCACCCCAACAAATCAAGTCAAAATCACAGCCTTCATTGTTGCAACGTTGATTTATTTGGCTGTTTTGATCTACTTTTATGTTCTGCATAGATACGGACAATGGATCATTCCACGTACATGGACAAATGTACAAAAAAAGCCAAAATTCTATTTTTTACTCCTCTTCCCTATTTTTGTAATTCTGTTTCTTTACTTAAATCTAGTTGTCTATCCTCCTCTGCTTCATACCCTAGTTTTGGGTACACCTACTGTGGTGACATTGGAAGCAAGCGCTGTTAAAAAACATGGTAAAAAAGGAAGTGTCTACTATTCTATTGAAACACCGTATGACTCTACTGGTATGTTTCGAATCAATGTAGATGAATATGAACACTACAAAAATCAAAATCTATTCATAAAATTATCGGTCATTGAGGGGCGCTTTGGCACCTACATCCAAGATATTCAATCTATCCACGGTGAAACAAGAGCGAATAAATAGCACCCAAGGCTTGATTTATCCTTCTAGAAGCCTTACTTCTACAAATAACACAGGAAATAAATCGGCAGACCGGCATGACATTAGAAAAGGCAACTTTGCCTGTTCCACAATTTGACCAAATTACCCTTGCAGACTTAAAACAAAAGATTGAACAGAGCATTGCCCAAGGTCAGGCATTTTTAAAAGAATTAACGGATGTACCCGAATCCGTACAAGCACAACTACAAGTACTCGAACACGTCGATACCCTTGAAAATAACATGAGTGAAGCATGGGGCGTGCTTTCGCACCTCAATGCTGTCATGAATAATGCCGAAACACGTGAAGTTTACCAATCTTTACTACCCGTCCTGAGTGAGTACTATACGCAGCTAGGTCAGCACACAGTATTGTATCAAACGTATCAGCATGTACATGACAACAGTGTTTTCGACACGCTTCCTGCAGCACAGCAAAGCGCGATTAAACTTGCGTTACGAGATTTTAAACTTTCAGGCGTAGCCTTAGAAGGTGAACCGAAAAAACGCTATGCAGAAATATCTGCACGACTTTCACAGTTATCATCAGACTTTTCCAACCACGTATTGGATGCCACCCAAGCCTACTTCAAACCCTTAACTGAAGCGCAGCTCAAAGGGTTACCTCAAGGCAGTATTGAACTTCTGAAACAATATGGTCAGCAACGCGAACTCGAACAGGCTGTAGCCACACTCGACTTCCCGTCTTATATTGCCATTATGACCTATGCAGAAGACCGCGAAGTGCGTGAAGCGCTCTATAAAGCCTATACCACACGTGCTTCTGATCAGGCAGACTCTGCTGAATTTGACAATACAGCAGTCATGGAAGAAATCTTGAAGCTACGTCAGGAAATGGCAAGCCTGCTTGGTTTTAACAACTACGCCGAATTGTCCTTGGCAAGCAAAATGGCACCCGATGTAGCAACTGTAGATCAGTTCCTGATTGAACTGGCAGAACATGCGCGTGCACCAGCAGAGAAAGAAATCGCTGAACTGAAAGCCATTGCAGCGCAAGACGGTATCACTGAGTTACAACCGTGGGATGCCACTTTCTATTCAGAAAAACTCAAAGTTCAACAGTTTAATTTGTCACAAGAAGACCTGAAGCCCTATTTCCCTGCACCTAAAATTATTCAAGGCTTGTTCAGCATTGTAAATCGTCTCTATGGCATCAATGTAATCGAGCGTGAAGCGCCTGTTTGGCATCCTGATGCACGTTATTTTGAACTTGAAGATCAAGGCAGCGTGATTGGCGGTTTTTACTTTGACCTGTATGCACGAAGCGGTAAACGTGGCGGCGCATGGATGAGCGGCTTCCGTTCACGCATGCAAACTGAAAATGGTCTGCAAAAACCAATTTGCTACATGGTCTGCAACTTTACCCCACCTGTCGGTGAGCAAGCTGCTTTACTCACTCATGATGAAGTAACAACGCTGTTCCACGAATTTGGTCATGGCTTACATCACATGCTCACTGAAGTCGATAATATTGCTGTGGCTGGTACACATGGCGTGGCGTGGGATGCAGTAGAGCTACCAAGTCAATTCATGGAATTTTGGACTTGGGATCAAGAAAGTTTAGATTTGCTCAGTGAACATATCGAATCAAAACAAACATTACCAGCCGATCTGCTAAAAGCATTACAAGATGCGCGTTTCTTCCAGTCTGGGATGCAAACATTACGTCAAATTGAATTTGCCATGTTTGACCTAAATATCCATAAGGCCAACCCTGCTTTGGACGCTACAGGCATCCAAAAAACCTTAGATGAGATTCGTCAAAAATATGCAGTTGCACCCACCACTTCGTATAACCGTTTCCAACATGGTTTCAGTCATATCTTCGCAGGTGGTTACGCTGCTGGTTATTATTCATACAAATGGGCAGAGGTTTTGGCGAGTGATGCCTTCGACCGATTCGAAAATGAAGGAATTTTTAATACTTCGACTGGCAAGTCGTTTAGACAATTTATTCTAGCAGTTGGCGGAAAAGATACGGCACTTGACGCATTTATCAATTTCCGCGGACGCGAGCCAAAAATAGATGCTTTGCTGCGTCATCAAGGTTGGACGAACGCATCTAAAAACGCTTAAACTAGGGACCTTAGTTAGATTCAAGGTAAGTATGATGACCATTAAACGACGCTTCATTGCAGGTGCAAAATGTCCAAAATGCCAAGCGATGGACCGGGTTGTCATGCTGACCTCTGGCGAAGACGAATGGATCGAATGCATTGATTGTGGTTACAGTGAAAATCGACCGACTCATGTCGATCAACCTGAACAACCTGCCGTGCCAGACGATATCGGTGTGATCCAATTTAAGCCACGTCAGCCTAAATAAAAATTAAGGTCAAGCAATGACAGAAGATCAAAGACATAATCCAAAATTGTTAGTTGGAATCATTGGGGGCTTAACGTTATTGATTGCTATCTTTTTTGCATATCAATGGTTAAGCAGCGGTACAGCAGATAAATCTGCACTTCAAGAAGAACTGGTCGCTGCACCGGCTAAACCGCCTGTTGCAACCCCTGTCCAATCTGAGACTGAAGCATCAGTCCCTACCGCAGAGACTGAAACCATTAAATTGGTCGAAGAAGACATTTTAGATGCAGCTGTGCCTGAAAATGCCTCTTTAGCCAAAGAGGAAATTGCCAAATTAGATGACATTCAACAGCAATTGAATGATCAGGAACAAAGCTTAAAACAGCAGCATTCAGATGCAGATGAGCTGATTAAACTGAAAGAAGAACAAATTAAATTACTCGAAGCCCAGTTAGCACAACAAGCAAAATAACCGACTTCTGCTACACCCTGCGTACTTATAGGCTAGAATATCATCAGATTTTCTAGCCTTTTTGTTATGTCCACTACTACACCACAAAATATCCCCAAAGCAATTGGCTTTCTCATGCTATCAGCGCTGCTTTTTTCCATTATGGGGGTTTGTATACGCTATGCATCTCACACGGTAGATAATGCCACCATCGTATTTTTTCGAAATGCGGTTGGCTTATTGATCTTTCTCCCTTTGATCCTGCAAAAAGGGAGCACATTTTTTAGAACTGAAAAACTGTGGATGCATACATGGCGTTCAATCGTAGGCTTGGTGGCAATGTATGGCTTTTTTTATGCCATTGCACACTTAAAACTCTCCAATGCCATGGTCTTCACCTATTCCTCACCGATCTTTATCCCCTTAATTGCATGGTTATTTTTAAAAGAAAAAATGACCCTGAGTATGCTCATTGCCGCAGTCATTGGTTTAATCGGCGTGCTCTTCGTCGCAAAGCCCGATGCAGGAATGTTCAATCAGTTATCACTCATCGGACTGAGCGCAAGCTTCTTGGCAGCCATGGCATTTGTCACTGTCCGTGCGCTTACAGCAACAGAACCGCCTGAACGCATTGTGTTTTATTTCTGCTTTTTTGGCACACTTATTTCCATGATCCCAATGTTTTGGCTCTGGCGTCCCTATAGTTTAAAAGAGTTAGCTTTTCTGATTACAGCGGGACTTTTGGCCAATATCAGTCAAATTTTTATGTCCAATGCCTATAAGCTCGCACCCGCAGGTCAAATTGGCCCCGTGAACTATATCACGATTATTTTTGCAGGTATTTGGGGCTTTGTTCTTTGGCAGGAACTGCCAGACATTTACAGCCTATTCGGCTTTGCTTTTATATTTTTAGCGATTTTGCTCTGTAGTCCAATCCTACAAAATAAGTTTAAAAAGTCATAAAGATTCAAACCATTTACCATCAAATGCACAGCCCCTTATTCAATAAAAAAGCACCCGAAGGTGCTTTTTTAATGCTTCAAAATTAATTTATTGATACCAACCAAACAGCTTAAAGAAATACGGCAGATACGCAATAATCAACATTGCAGGGAACAGCACAATCAGCGGCAAAATCCAACGTTCATAACGGTAATAAAACGACAAGTGACGAACTTCAGCATCCGCTTCATTGACTTCAGCATCCCCTATCGACTGTCGGGCCAAGAGGTGGTTCAATGCAACTGGAGGCGTAACATAACCTAGCTCAAAACCAATGAGTGTAATCATCCAAAAATGCACAGGATGAATACCGTATTGATAGGCTACAGGAGCAATAGTTGCAGAAATTAAAATGACTGCGCCAAACGGATCCATAATCATACCCACAAAGACCATCAATCCGACAATCAATGTGATAACCAAAAAAGTACTGCTGATATCAGTTGGGAATAAACTCATGACTTCAGTACGCTCTAGCAATCCACCAACGCTTACCGAAAGCGCCATCAAAATAACCAAAGCACCGATATGTCCAACGGTTTCACTGGTCGAAATATGCATCGACTTCCAAAAACCAACTTGACGTAGAATCTGCATAGAGCTGGATTGAGCCACTGTATGATTCGCAGCCTGCCCATCATCTGTGCTATTACCATGTAATCCTTCACGGTATTCTGCATGTGCAACCTGTGCGCCGGCTAAAGCAGGTTCAGCATTCGCACTATAATTTGCTGTTAGTGTTTCATCCCAATGCCCAACTGCTGACAATGGTGCTGGCTGATGACGTAATTTATCCACTAAAACGATCATCAGCAGAATAACAGGCATCATGACTGGTGCAGTAAATTCATTTAAATCTGTATTCAATAAATATTTATAGAACATCCAAATCAGCACGAAAATCACAATATAAGGAATAACGGCTAAGAAGGCACGTCCTGACTGCGGCGCTGCCACATTGGCTTGAGCAATACGGAACTTATGTTCTGCAAAAAATAACGACACAATTAAAAACATCGTAGATGTCAGCAAGAACGTATAAATACCATATTGATAAAGCAGATCCGTGGTCACTTCTTTATTTAGCGATGCAACAACCACAATCAATAAGCATGGACGTAAAACCACCCCAAGCGAACCGGACATTGCTGTTGCAGCCAAGGCAAATTGACGGCGTCCGCCAGCGTTCCACACTTCCTTATAAATAATCGCGCCTGCCGCAATGACAAAGATCCCCGATGCTCCAGTATAGGCTGTAGGCAATGCTGCTGCGATTAAAATCAGCCATGTTAAAGTCTCAGGAGCTAAGTTCCATGGGCGTAAAATATTCAAGAATAAATCTACGACACGGGTTTGCTTCAACAACATACCCGCCCAAATGAATAACGCTAGATTCAGGAAAATACTTGAAAACTCGACCAATTGCCCTAAATAGATGCCTTGCCCCATCGGGTAGTCCATAAAGAAGATAAAGGCGATACCTGTAATCAACGCCATATACGCATATAAAGGCACGCTTAGGAACGCGAAACTAAGACTACCGCCCTCTTTGGCATCTTTTGGCGGACTAAACAATTGCAAAACACTGATCAATGTCAGGATTGAGAACAGCGTCATCCACATCCAATAAATCAGTTCAGTTTCGGTGGTCATTGGAACTCCCGAATTTTTCACTGAATTGAATTGGCTGATACTTGAGTAGGTTAACAGTCCATTACCGAAGCTCATCATCAGGCTATAAACACGATAATCCTTCTTGGTTGCAGGACCGCGTAGACCAATATGATGAATTTTCAATGTCGCACTAATCGCAGCTATAACCACCATAAAAATCAACAAAATGGCGCGATTTTCAGTACCAAATTTAAAGATACCGAAGAAGCTTGTTTCAAAATTACGATAGACGCGAATACTCGGATGCTTCTCCATATGTTGCATGGCTTTATCATAAAATTGATACTTTTCTTCACACTGCTGCACACTCGCTAAAATAGACGAACGAACGTCATTCTCAGATGCCGTACCAAAAAAATCAGCAAACTCATCTGCTGCATTGGCTTGCATTTGAGTTTTCACCAACGCATCGACATTCGGGTTACGGTCACATTCAGGCTTGGTCGGTTCTGCACGTAAAAATGAATACTGCATCCCAATGCTTTCATTACCATACAAACGCTCACCAGTACGCAGAAGCTGACCATGAATCATCTCCCCTGTACCGATAATCAATGTAAGCAGAAGCAAGATCAACACGACTAGAGTCGAAATCCATTCTGTCCAGACATACCTTAACAGCCCGACGATGCCGGATCTGTTTTGTGCATCATTTTGCATGAGTCTTCCTATTTTTTATTTTGGAGCCTAGCGGAGCCAAGCATCCTTTTCCTTAGCGGCTCGAGAAGATCCTTTCCCTGACCTAACTGTTTTATTATTACGTTTAAATTTGCATCAATATTCAAAACATTAAAATGACAATATGTATTTTCTTTTCGGTTTTTTTTGTCAACCCAATCACCTAAAGTGAGCTAACGATCCCAGAAATAATTGCCAACAAGATAGAACAAGGCGATGATAATGCCCCAAATCACCCCCAATAAATGTGCTTCGACTAAAATGGGGCTTCCAATTAATTCAGCCGTTCCCGTATTGCCCACGGTATTTTCCCACACCAATTTTGCCAAAATCAGCAACAATACAAAGGCTGCAAAATTTCGCTCCCGTCGATACATCAAATGCACACAAGCGACCGCGACATAGGCACCATGTAAGACACCAGATAATCCGGCATAGGCTTCAATATCGGGTAAGAAAAAATAGAAACTTAGACTGATTAAAGGAGATAAAATCAATAAAATGGCAACAAAATGCCATGTCGAAACTCGTGGGAAAATAAACGGTAAGCAAATAAAGGCCAATATATTTAAAACAAAATGAATCCAACCGACGTGAACCCAATGTGCGGTCCATAAGCGCCAAAAATCATGAAATAAGTCATCTTGCCAATAGATAAAATAATCTTTAAATACCTGTAGCGAGGCACAGATCGAAACGAATACGGCAAGAAAGACAATTTTCGGTATTAAAAATTGTAGTTTCATTTTCGCTCCTCCTGTACCTCACTTTTAAACGCTATTGCAAAGATTAATTTGCAGCTGTGCCACTGGTTTCAATATCACCACTAAACAAATCATCGAGTTCAGAACTATTGGCACTTTCATCCCAGAAATGTTCCATACCATCATCAGCCGTACGAACGCCTGTATGTTCAGTCCAATAACGATCTGAAATCCCTTTCACCATGGTTTCAGCCATGCTATCGATGAGCTTAAATTGTGGATTAACAGGTTTCTCATCGCTACGCGCTTGTGCAAAGGTACGTAAGGCATCACGGATTTTCGCATCATCGCCACTGGCTTGTGCAGCAACCGCATATAAAGCATGTGACAGTCTCACACCCTTTTGCTCACCAATTTGCGTAGATTGTTTCAATGTTTGGTATGGATCAGGTTTTCCATCACCTGCACCCGGCAATAACGTCCAGATCACAGCGCGGGTTGCATTTGGTGCGCCCCAGAATTTTTCATTATTCAGACATACCATACCGCGTTCAACAATCGCAGCAATGTCTTTTGGAACGTTTACCGCCCCACCTGAGTTAATATCATTGGTCATGGCCTGTAAGCCACTTAACATTCCCAACATATACACTGTTTGGTCAATGTCGCTGTTCATTTTTGGACAGCCTTCACCTAGACTTTTCTTATACTTCTTTTCAAAACGATCTTGAAATAATTGATAGCCGGTATATTGACGCTGTGCAGCAAGTGCCGCCCAACGCTTTTGCTCAACACGAGCATCCTGTGCTTCGGATACTTGGTTAGCTTTAGATGCACGTAAATAGCGTAACTCTGCATCCAAGGCTTTTTGTTCTGCACAAATCCCTGCTGCTGAATACATCAACACAGCCACACGTGTTGGGTCTGCGCCCATATCTTTGGTGGCCATAATGGCTGGAGTTAATGAATTACCTGAATTACACACCATTTCAGCATCTTCCATGGCTAAAATTGGTGGCACAATATGTTTTTCTGTAAATCCGAGTGCAACATTAGCACCGGTTTTTACAACCTGCGAACAACCCGCGAATAATGTACTTGTTATTGCTACAACTGCCACACCCTGGCATATTTTTTGGACGCTCGACATTTTCCTGTCCTCTATAATTGTGTTTATGTCCATCACGACAAACATATCAGAAGCAAAAAATGAATAAAAGAGTATTTGCTCTAATTTGAACGACACACTGTGCCATGAATCACGCTGAATGCAATTGACTGATTTTTTACAAAGACTAAATTTTAGGCAAAAAAAAGTAGCATAGCGACGGTTCGGCACATGCTACTTATTAACTGTGAAAGCGTTTGACTGCTTATTTTTGAGTTAACTGTTCCTTCAGCACTGTTCCTAGTCGTCCTATAACAATTGCTAACACAATCGCTATTACCAGAAACATCCAAGTTGGCATCATCATGATGATTTCCCTTAACGGCTGTTGGTAAGGCTAATATATAGGCAGAGAATCACCGCACAGCTTAAAATTGTCAGACAATTTAAATATTTTGCCAATAAATTTCAATCCTGTCAGACAAGATTATTTTACCCACAATATAAGATAATGAAATATTTGCATTTTATTGAATTTTAAAAATAAAGGCTGTCTAACAATTAGATCATTTTGGCCAATACTTTGAGTGATTTCCACTGTTTCAATGACAATTGATCGCGCCAAATAATCACTGGTTTTGCACGTGCATGCATAAAATACACCACAATATACATTTGATGATCCAAAATATGGCTTATTTGAACGCGTTGCACCGGGCGGTTGAGTCGTTGCAAAGACCAATCAGTTCCATCCAAATAATCTAGACTGGTGACGTGTAAATGCTTACGGAAAAACAGAACATAAACCACTAGCCCGATTAGGAAAAATATCCCCCAAAGCATGGGTGTTAGTAACTGATAAAGCAGCGTCATCAATACCGCAAAAATAAAAAACTGAAACGCATGCGATAAAAAACTGCGTTTCAGTTTGAATTGCCGATTATCCATGAACGTAATGTTTTAATTTTTGAATAAACGTTTTTAATTCAGGACGTGGCGGTTCACTAACTTCCATAAACCAATCCAACAAATCTGGATCTTCTGCAGCAACGAGTTCTGCAAACATGTCTTTTTCAGCTGCATCGGCTTGTAAATAGTAATTTTTGACGTAGGGATCAAAATAAACATCAATCTCTTTTAAACCACGACGTGCACGGTAGATCACTTTACGCTCTTCTAAGCTGATTTCATCAGTCATTGTCTTCCCCAATCGTTGAACCCGTCTAGTGTAACTCATCCACCCCATTGAAGTGGAGTGTTTTCACAGATTGACCGAATGCTTCATCGCATTCCCTGCTTTTGAATGTTCTGCACATTGCAGTCACTCGCTGCATCTTATAAGTTGAGACAAAGCCATAAAAATGAATAGGATATTCAAAATGCAATCTGGAGCGATTCGCCCACTCAACAACATGCTGCCACGTCAATTATTTAATGCAGAACATGATGCATTTCGTGAAACAGTACGAAAATTTTATGAAAAAGAAGTTGTGCCCAATATCGAAAAGTATGAAAAACAACAACATGTAGACCGTGACTTATGGAATAAAGCCGGTGCCATGGGCTTGCTTTGCCCGACCATGCCCGAAGCTTATGGCGGCTATGGTGTAGACCGACTCTATAGCATGATTCTGATTGAAGAGCAGGCCTATGCTATGGACTCCTCTACCGGCTTTTCACTGCACTCCGACATCGTGGCCAATTATATTCATAACTTTGGCAATGAAGAACAAAAGTTGCATTGGCTGCCGAAAATGGCATCTGGCGAAACCGTGACTGCCATCGCAATGACCGAACCGGGCACAGGTTCAGACCTACAAGCCGTACGCACAACCGCTACAGAAGATGGTGATGACTATATTATTAATGGGTCAAAAATCTTTATCACCAATGGCTATTTATGTGACATGGCAATTGTGGTCTGCAAGACAGGCAATAGTGAAAAAGGTTCAGCCAATTTATCGCTAATTATCGTCGAGGCAGATCGCGTCGGTTTTAGTAAAGGCAAACCTTTAAACAAAATTGGCATGAAAGGTCAGGATACCTGTGAACTGTTCTTTGACAATGTCCGCGTCCCTAAAAGCAACTTACTTGGCATGCAAGGTATGGGCTTTATGATGCTGATGAAGGAATTGGCTTGGGAACGTATGTTGGTCGCGATTATTTGCCAAGCCGGTGCAGAAGCAGCCTTTGCGCACACTGTTCAATACACCAAAGAGCGTAAGGCATTTGGCAAGACCGTATCTAGTTTCCAAAACACCCGTTTTAAATTGGCAGAGCTACGCACTGAAATCGATTTTTGTCGAACTTATCTAGACCGTTGTATGGAGCTGCAACTTGTGGAACAGCTCGGTATTGACGCAGCCGCAGCTGCTAAATACAAAATTTCAGAGATGTTCTCCAAAGTCGTGGATGAATGTCTGCAGTTGCATGGTGGCTATGGCTATATGCTTGAATATCCAATTGCACGGGCTTATATTGACAATCGAGCCAATCGTATTTATGCCGGTACCAATGAAATTATGAAAGAGCTGATTTCCCGCTCTTTATAACAAATAAGCCCATCAGATGATGGGCTTTTTTCATTCTTTCGATATCAACTTAAATCATTCACAAAATCACAGATTAATGCAGCGACCAATGCGGGTTGCTCTTTGTGCGGCATGTGATGAAGCCCTTCCAAAATCTCTAGCTCTGCATCAGCTTTTATACCCGAAAAAAGTTTCTGAGCTTGTGCTGTCGTCCCGTATTCATCCAGTTCTCCATGGATGATCAAGCTTGGACACTGTACTTTTCCAACATAATCTTCGAGGTTCCATTGACGGAAACTTGGTGAAAGCCAAGTTTCCGTCCAAGCATCCAAAACCCATTGGGCTTTATCCCCATGGTATTTAGCCAAGCGTTCAAGCTGTCCCGGCTGCGCAAAACCTGTTTTGGCTTCACGTATACCCGATAATGTCAGTTCTTCCACTTCATACTGCGCAGCTATGGTAATCAGACCATGACATTGTTCAGTATATTCACTGACAATCACGACTGACATTCCCCCGCCAACACTATGCCCCATCACGATAAACTGTTGAATGGAATAATGTTGAAGAAGTGCCTTAAAGCCCTGCCGCGCTTCAGCATAGACAAAATCTGTACTTAATAGATGAGGATTCGCTGACGATCGGCCAAAACCCAATCGATCATAGGCAATCACCGTTCTGCCAGACTCAGCAGCCAATTGCGCAGGAAAATCACGCCATAAATCCACACTCCCCAGTGAATCATGCATCAATATAATCGGGGCCAAAGTTGCATCTTTATCTGCTGTTTCAGGCTGCCAAGCTTTGGTATATAGCTCATAATCATTTAATTTTATAAATTCTGAATGTTCTTGATTCTTCACATTAACCCTGTGTGTTTTTCCTTGTTTTCAACATCATATATTTTTCAACAAATAAAGCGCATCAAATAAAACCCTAAAGTCACATATCTAAAGCAAAAAAAGGAGCATGATGCCACTGCTGTCCCATAGTTTGCTTTAAATAAAAAAACCTGAGTCCTAACAGTTAAAATATGAGTGCAAACAAACACTTTAACGACCAGGATTCAGGTTTTGTCACATCAGAATACCGTATTTCATGAG
>NZ_VOZA01000028.1:0-39115 GCF_013420015.1 Acinetobacter sp. YH12039
TACAGCGTGGTACAGATGAGCAGAATATAAGAATTCGGGCATTTCTCACCCGAATTTCAGGTAGGCAACAGAAAAGGGGAAAATTAGAAAGTGCCCCTGCCATACTGGCAGGGCTTTCAATACTATTGAACACTCTTCAGTTGTTGTCAGAGTATTCGTCTGATGAGCTGAATGCGATTGCTCAGATCGCATTCAATTTATAAAAAATGTGTAGATACCTATGCCTTTTAGGAGAGGGTTAGGGAGAGGTTTTTGAGCTAAGCTGATGTATTCAAAAAAGAATCCCTTCTAACCTCCCTTTATTAAAGGAATGAATAAAAAAAAGCGCCATCAGGCGCTTTTTTTAAATTCAAAATTTAGCGTTTTACGACGATCGAGTCGATACTGCTATGACGTAAAGTTTGTTGTGCAATCACAGCAGCTTCTTGTGAATCATAGGGGCCAGACACGACGCGATACCAAACTTTGCCATTTTCATTACTTTGGATCACATCGGCAGATAAGCCATTTAAAATAATTTCTGCACGACGGGCATCGGCTTGGTCAGGGTCATCATAGCTACGCACTTGCAAAATATAGCTTGCAGGGGCAGGTGTTGTTTCTGTGGCTTCAATACCCGGCTCAGTCGGTGCAGTGGTAGCCGTTTCAGGTGCTTCAACGATCACCACGGTTTCTTTGGTATCTGTTTCAGGCACAGCTTGATCTGGAATCGGGGTGACTTGTTGCTGAGGCAACAGATCATAAAAACGGTAATCTTTATTGGTTTCTTCTTGGTAGTGTTCAGAGGTAATTTGACCTTTCGGTTTTACCGGCTCCCATGGTTTCCATAACATCAAGGCCACCAAGAAACTCAACACGATTAAAATGATCACAAGTGTACCTAACCATGCAGGAATCAATGGTTTTTTAGGCTGATTTGGCCGCTCTGATACACCGCGTTGCGTTTTTCCAAACACGAGGAAACCTCTTTAATTGTAATTGTTACGAACCTAGTAGGAACTGACCCAAAACCAAGTTCTGATTATTATATATTACATGACTGTCATGCTGTTTATGTTTAATTTTCACAATTTCAACATCTTCAAGTTTTCATTAAAAGATGACTGAATATCCATGAAAATACAGGCTCATAAAGAGCCTGTATAGGCGTCAATGTATATGGTTCATACATGGACGGATTCTAACGTATACTAAGAATGGCTTACATTGATTCAGGCGCACTCACACCCAATAATTCAAGACCATTGCGTAAAACTTGCTGTACGTTTACAGACAGTAATAAGCGCGCTTGAGTCAGTTCTGCATCATCACCCAAGACTTTATTTTCGTTGTACCAACCATGGAACAACGCCGCTAATTCTTTCAAGTAGTTACCCACTTGGTGTGGTTCATAGCTGTTTGCTGCACGAACCACAATTTCAGGGTAAGCCGCAAGTTTAGCAAGAACTTCAGTTTCAGCTTCTAACTCAAGTTTAGCTGCAAATTGACGTGCAGCTTCAGCAGAGAATTGAACGTCTGTCGCAGCGGCTTTTTCGAGCATACGGCAGATACGTGCGTGTGCGTATTGGATGTAGTACACCGCATTGTCTTTGCTTTGAGACACAGCAAGGTCTAAGTCGAAGTCAATGTGTTGTTCTGATTTACGCATGACATAGTAGAAACGAGCAGCATCGTTGCCTACTTCTTTACGTAAGTCGCGTAAAGTCACGAATTGACCTGAACGAGATGACATTTGAACCATCTCGCCGCCACGCCATAGGCTCACAAATTGAACCAAAAGCACCGTCAATTTTTTAGAATCATAGCCAAGCGCATCAATCGCTGCTTTCACACGTGCAATATAACCGTGGTGGTCTGAACCCCAGATATCAACGATATCGGTATATCCGCGTTGTAGTTTATTTAAGTGATAAGCAATGTCGGATGCGAAGTATGTAGTCTGACCATTACGACGTTTCACAACACGGTCTTTTTCATCACCAAAATCAGTTGATTTGAACCAGATGTTGCCATCTTTTTCGTATAAGAAACCA
Source organism: Acinetobacter sp. YH12039 (assembly GCF_013420015.1). NCBI lineage: Bacteria > Pseudomonadati > Pseudomonadota > Gammaproteobacteria > Moraxellales > Moraxellaceae > Acinetobacter > Acinetobacter sp. YH12039. The sequence continues at coordinate 2,034 of NZ_VOZA01000028.1, forward strand.
CGTTGATCGAGCATTTGTAATGCTTCATCAATTTTTTCAGTCAAGGTTGCTTCGCTGAACCATTGATTGAAAGTCACGCCAAATTCACCGAGGTCATCTTTAATGTCATCGAGAATGGCTTTCAGCGCAGCTTGATGGAACACACGGTAACCCGCAGCCAAATGGTTTTGTGAATTATGAATCAAACCATCAATGTGTTTTTCTTTATCGCCTGAAACAACGACTTTATTGCCTTCGCTATCGAGTTCAGCAGCATATTGCACATCTTCAGGAACATCTTTATAGATGTCGGCAACAGGGCGTACATAAGCATCGCCATCTTTGTCGATAATGCTTTGTGCGATTTCTTTAACGTAGTCGCCTTGGTATGCATTTTTAGGGAAGACTAGTTGTTGACCGGTCAATTCTAAATAACGCAAGTAAGTCGATGTCGCCAAGATATCCATTTGACGGCCAGCATCGTTGACATAGTATTCACGGTCAACTTTGGCACCTGTTGCCTCAAGGAGATTGGCAACGGTCATACCGTAAGCTGCGCCACGACCATGACCCACGTGTAGGCTAGACGTTGGGTTGGCTGAAACGAATTCCACTTGAACACGTTTTTCAGCATTGGCCTGTGTGCGACCGAACTGATCTTTCTGAGCTTGAATTTGGTCTAAGACAGCAAAACGTTGGTCAGCATTTAAAAAGAAGTTAATAAAGCCAGGACCTGCAATTTCTGCTTTGCTGATATCTGCGACTTCTGGAAGATTTGCCAGAATTTTTTCGGCTAAATCACGCGGCTTCATACCTGCAGCTTTAGAGGCAATCATGGCAATGTTTGACGCAAAGTCACCGTGGCTTCGGTCTTTGGTTCGGGTCAAATTGCTAGTATTGTTCCAGTCAGTTGGGAGTACACCTTCAGCTTGAAGGGATTGCACTGCATGATCGAGCGCTGCTTGTATTGCCGTATTCATAATCAGTCGAAAAATAAATGTCGCAGAAAAACGGTAAATATAGCAAATTTCAGGCTCTTTAGGTGAACCCATTTGTTGCGAATAAAAAATATTCGATAAAAGTGAAGCATTGCTTATATCGAAGTAAAACGATATAAGTGGTTTAGCGATTCAGGATCACTGCTTGAGTATATGGACATGTCACAACCCACCCCTAAAATTTTTGGCAATGTGCCGAAGTTAGCTGCACACTGGGCGCTGATTATCGTGCCGTTTATTTTGTCTTGTCTCATGAGCGGCATTATTTCGTTTATTAATATGCTCAGAAATTTAGGGTGGTTTGAGGGTTTTCTTACCCTATGGCTGCATAATTGGATGATTTCTTGGGCTATTGCTTTTCCCATTGTACTGATTTTATTGCCATTTGTTCGAAAGTTTACAGGCCTGCTGGTTGATATGTCAGGGCCACAGCCACCTGCAAAATAAGCCTGCATGTAAGTCACAGTTGAGTAAAACGGTGACTTACTGCATTTCGTTTTAAATATTTATAGGCTATCGCGACAACTTACTGCTTTAGAGAGTAATTCGGCTTTGTTGTTTTGGAAGGTATAGAGTTTTGAGGAATTAAACACTTTAATGACTTTGGCCTGAGCGACAGCGGTTTTAAAGCTTTGGAACTTTTGCTGATGGGCTGTCTCAAATGGATTTCCAAAGTTTTTATTGTCGAGCAGAATTTGAATTTGCCCCACATTTGTATCATGTGCTTTTAGGATCTCTTGGCCATCCGCGTTGCTTATACTGAAAGTTGGGCGCTGAGTGCTGATTTTGCAATTCAATTTGAGGCTCAAGGTGAAATTGTCTGCCGATTTATTTTTGAGGGTAGATGTGCCTTGTTGATCATTTTCAATATAGACCCACTGATTTTTCGGCATATTGGTCAGCAGAGTTTCTAACTGTTGTTGGGTACTTTTGCTGATATCGACAGTGCCTTTTTTATCGATTTCAGGGGCTTTTTCTTTACCGAGCATGCCCATCACTTTGTCGCTGACTGTGCTACTGGTTTTGGAAATGGTCTGGCAAGCGCTTAAGCTACTGATGATTAGAATGAATGGTAGTGTATAGATGGCAGGTAAATGCATAGATTTTATTGTTCTATTAAATTTTCGGATCGGCAAAGTTTAACGGTTCTACGCATAAAGCTCAAACCTGCGGCCAATCTCCTTTGAGGAGGACTGCTGCAGGCGGCTAAAGCAGCCATTCTACACAGGCACGAATAATCCCCAGTGCGAGGCCAATAAAACCACCGACCACGACACCATTGACTCGAATCATATGCAAGTCGCCACCGACTTCGTTTTCGATCTTATCGATCATTTCACGTGAGTCCCATTCGTGTATACGTTCACTGATAAACCGAATGACTTTTTCGCTGTATTGATCAGAGAGATTGATGGCAATATCACTCATTTTCTCATTCAGCAATTGGCGTACAGCAACGTTAGAGACAATATTTTCGCCTACTTGTTGAATGGCGACACGTAGGTTTTGTGCAATGCCAGAGTCGGGCTTTTCTAAATCAGATTTAATCGCATCGCATAAAATCACCACCGCACCACTGATAAAATTCAACATTTGTGGACTATCGAGCATGGCGTCTTTGGTGCTATTCAGGCGTTGGCTGGCAACACTCTGATTGTCCGCCAGTTGCTGCATGAGCTGCTGTGCCATGTCTTCGATTTTACGGCGCCACGGATGTTCATGGTCGGCAAGCATGGACTCGACACGACTGACCAGTGAATCAATGGTGCGCTGTTGTACATCAATACCAATCCAACTCGCACCTTTGGCTAGCTTCCAAACTCCAAGTTCTTTAAACAACTGACGTGATAAATCACGGGTTTGTTCAGGGTGCTGTAACATCCAGTCATGGGCTAAATCTAATCCACGTTGCAGGACATCTTGATGGAAATCATTTTCTAAAACTGCTCGCAGCATTTCACTGGCAAGATGGTTGACTTGCGTATTGCGTACCCATTGCACGCTGTTATTTTGGATAAAGCGTCCAATTTGTTCCTGACCGACAAATTCGAAAATTTTCGGTACCGTTTGCTGAATGACTTGGGTCACTTGCGCATTATTGTGCGGATTGGCCAACCATTTCCCGACGGCAAGAGAGAGATCCGTCTCCGCTAAGCTTTTTTCAACCACTTGTGGTGAAAGAAAATTCTCCTGAACAAAGCGGCCCATTGACTCGGCAATGCGTGCTTTATTACGAGGAATAATTTCTGTGTGGTCACGTAAAAATTTAGGAATCGGAATCCGACCAAAGGGATTGCGAAATAAAACGGTTATCGCATACCAGTCTGCCAAACCACCAACCACTCCAGCTTCTGCTGAAAGCATTAAAATATGAATGAGCCAGACGTATTCGGGCAGCAATTTAGCTGCAATCATCAATGCAATCCACGCCAGCACCGCCACCACCAAAGCAATGGTGGCGAAGCGTTTACTGCGTTGCAGACTAGGTGAAACAGCAGGCTGTTCAGTTGGGTTCATCAATGATCGGGTCTCTATGGGTTGACTTATTTGGTGGTAGGCTCAGCGGCTACAGGCAAAGGATTTCCTTGGCTGTCTAAACCATATTTAGCCCCGAGTGATTGCAAAATCAAGCGAGCATCAAAGGCATCCTGAGGGGCTTTGGCACGATCTTTATAGCAAGTAATACTGTAGGAAACTTGAGTTGGATCGAGTGTGACCACCTGTGGAACGTCATAAAACGGGCCTGGCCAAAAACCGGGATGGCGACGGTAATAGCCATATGGATAAGGCATTGGGTCTGGGTAAATCACCGCTTGGCGCGGCGGTTTTTGACTCCGATTACTCGGGTCATCCATGACTTTAAAATATTGAAAGCCATTGTGTAGGGTGGTTTGAGCGGCTTTAACCAAGGTGATTTCTTCGGCAGTACCATAGCTCATATTGGGTCTAGCTTGAAAGCTAATACGATAGCTTTGCGCATTTAATGGTGTCGCAGAATATTGACCGAGTTGTTCAAAGGTCAAAGGTTTTGATGGGGTTGTGGCACAGCCAGTCAAACCGAGTGCTGCGGTTATGGCTGCTGCGATAATGAGTTTGTTCATGCGCATACTCCTGTTTAGTCGGTTCATGGCAAGGGGAGATACTGGCCAAAAGCCGTCAATTAAAAGCTAGAATTGGGCTGGGTTAAAAATTCCAATTCCTCTGCTGTGGATGTTCTGCCCAATACCGCATTGCGATGCGGGTAACGTCCAAATCGATCGATAATCACTTTATGCTTTTTTTCAAATTCTAAGTTGATCGGATTGCCCAGTTGCTCAAATAATTTTAACGCGCTTTGATGGATTTTTGTCGATTCGCTATGCATAAAGGGCATATATAAAAATGAGCGCTGTTCAGGGCTTAATTGTAGATCTAAACCCTGCGCGATAGCTTCTTGTGCAAGCGCCAAAGCCAGTGCATCTTGGGCAAAAGCCAAGCCAGAGTCACGGAATAAATTTCGAGAAAATTGATCTAAAACAATAATTTCAGCCAATCGACCTTCGGCAGTAGTACGCCATTGCCACAGTTCTGCTTGACTGGCCGCTTGATGGATGTCTTTAAACTTTTTTTCGATTAAAACATCAAAATTATTGCTTTTAGCGAACCAATTGGGCTGATTTTCTGGGTTAAACCAAAATTCGAGAATATCTTGATAATTCATAAGTTTTAAGCATTATTAGCATATATTTGTTTATAAAATCACAAATTTCAAATGTCATATAGAGTAAGTTTGTGATAAAAAATTGCCAAAATAAAATCACGGTTTGTCTCAAAACTATACAGTGGGTCATTTGCCCACTTCAAATCGCGTTATACTGATATAAACTGATGATTTTATTTTAGTAGTTTCTTCCATTTAAGCGAGATAGCAATGAGTCAACCCGAATCGACCTCTCAAGACATTTTACCGACTTGGGTAGATTCTTCGCTGATTAAAGGAATGTTGCGCGGTATTGAGCGTGAAAGCTTGCGTATGCAAAGCAACGGTTTCTTGTCTCAGGCCGACCATCCCCAAGCTTTGGGTGCGGCTTTGACTCATCCGCATATCACGACAGACTATTCTGAAGCTTTAATGGAATTTATCACGCCGCCAAAAGAAACCATTACAGAGGCGTTGAACTATCTGCAAGATATACATGCTGTTGCGCATACGCATTTAGAACATGGTGAAAAACTTTGGCCGTTGTCGATGCCATGCATGTTGGATAAAGACGAAGACAGTATTCGTTTAGCGCAATATGGCAGCTCGAATATTGGGCGCTTTAAAACCTTGTACCGTCGTGGTTTAGGGGTGCGTTATGGTCGCCGGATGCAGACCATTTCAGGGGTGCATTATAATTTATCCTTCCCAGATCATTTCTTTGAAGCACTTCAACAGCATGAAACTGACGACGCCCTCAAGGCATTGAGCTTACAGGATTATCGCAGTCATCGTTATTTTGGCCTAATCCGTAATTTTATTCGTTTAACGCCATTGGTGATGTTTTTGGTTGGGGCGAGTCCGTCGGTGTGTAAATGTTTTATGACTGGACGTGAACATCAGCTGTTACCGCTCTTAAAAGGCACGCTATTTTTACCCTATGCAACGGCGCTGCGTATGGGAAATTTTGGCTATCAAAATTCAGCACAAAAACAGTTAGGGATTCACTACAACGACATTCAGGCGTATTTGGAAGGTTTGCAAAAAGCGGTCCATACCCCATATGCCGCATTTAGTCATTTAGGTTTAAATGATGAACACGGTGAACCGATTCAAATTAATGACCATGTGTTGCAAATTGAAAATGAGTACTACAGTTTGGTTCGTCCGAAACAAGTGCCGCAGGATGGTGAAACACCGTCTGAAGCCCTGCAAAATCGTGGCGTAGGTTATGTTGAATTACGCGCGGTAGATGTCAATCCTTATAGCCCGATTGGGATCAATGAAGACACGGCAGGCTTGCTTGAAGTGGTGGCTTTGTACTGTTTATTGCAAAACAGTCCAGCGTTGTTAGATGCCGAACAAAATGAAATTGAGAAAAATCAGGCGGAAGTAGTGAACCGTGGTCGTGCCCCAAATGCAGTGATTTTACAGCAAGGGCAAGCGATTCCAATTGAAACATGGTGTCGTACACATGTTGCTGCGATGCAACCGTTGGCTGAATTGCTGGATGATTCTTACAATACAGATATTTACACTCAGGCAATGGCTGTGATGCAATCACGCATCGATGAAGTCGATGAAACATTGTCGGCACGTATGATTAGCGATACTTTAGAACAAGGTGGAACTTGGGGCTTTGGTAGCTTTATGGCCTTACAACATGCTGAAGTGTATGAGCAGCATGTTTTGAACCCTGAAACTGCAGCATATTTTGCACAAGCTGCTGAGCAGTCTTTAGAAAAACAGGCTCAACTTGAGCAAGACTGCACCTTGAGTTTTGAAGAATATTTGAAAAACTTTAGATAAAAAATTTTAAGAGGATTTACCATGAAATGGAGTTTTCGCTTCGTGAGTGGTTTGTTGTTTTTAGCCAGCGTGATCGGTATGTCTTTTGCGCTGTTTTTAGAGCATGTACAAGGCTTAGAACCTTGTCCGTTGTGCGTATTCCAACGTATTGGTTTGATTGGACTCGGCATCATTTCATTGATTGCGTTGATTCACAATCCAGCATCGAATTGGGGTAAACGCATTTACGCATTGTTGGGGACACTATCAATTCTTTGGTCTGCTGGGGTGGCTGCGCGTCATATTTGGCTGCAAAATTTACCGCCAGACAAAGTACCGAGCTGTGGCCCAGGACTGGATTATTGGGTAGAAACGCTGCCGTTAAAATCGGTCTTTGAGCAAGTGCTGACCGGCTCTGGTGAATGTGCCAAAGTGGATTGGACCTTCTTGGGACAATCATTACCGGTTTGGTCATTGGTGTTTTTTGCGGTATTAACCTTGCTCAGTCTTTGGCAGTTATTGCGTAAATATCCAAGCAAACCAGTCCCACGTTTACGTGATAAATTTTAATTTAGTGATACATAAAAAAGCCCTCAGTTGAGGGCTTTTTTTTATGAGTCTGCATGGGGGAAGTTTACCTTAGGTTAGGGCAATGCCTTCCATACTTTCCAAGTCCATCATAAATTCATAGATATGATCACAAGCTTTATCGTCATTGTTTGGATAGAACCAATGCACGATTTGCTCGGCCACTTGAGGGTGATGCTGAATTTCAAAATGGTTCAGGCCATAAAAAATCGCTTTATGTGAATCTGGCACTTTAAGCTGATAACGTGCATTTGGGTGTTCCCCTAAGGCACTTTTCACGCTGACCAAGTAATCTCCAATCACATGTCGCGTTTTATTGCGACGATGTTCATATTCAATGGTCCCTGCCACGAGGTAGGTATTGATATGTGATGGAATCGGGGCAGGTTTACGGTTGTCGTCCATGAGTCCAATGCGGACATCATTATGTTCCCAATCGTCATCACGCACGCTGCCATAGCGCAAATCTAAAATGCCGTTACTACGGATATTCACCACGTGACCTACGATTTTGACCAAGGGGAAACGCCCCAATTGATCTTGCAAATGAAATCCGACACGTTCAAGTACCGCACCATGATGTGGTGAGCCCAAGCAGACTAGATTTTCAACTTGATGAATCCATTGATACATATTTTGTTTGCCATAAAAAATGGCACTACGGGAGACTAAGCCCCCCATACTATGACCAATTAAGTCGATACTGGTAATACCGGGGTTGCGACGGACCAAATCCTCTAATGTATTGGCAAGGCTGCGGCCATTGGTCGAAATACGACGACCCGTGTTGTAATTTAAATACAGCATGGTGTTGTGGTCACGTTGTGACAGTAATTTTTCACCAATGCCGCCATATTTGGCTGTCGACCATGACAGATGATTCATGCACAGCCCATGAATTAACAGGGTAATACGACCGTTTAATTCGCCTTTTTGTACCGCACCATAATGGTCGTAAACCACCATCGGTAAGGCCATCGGGTTGTGATATTTCAGTAAATAGTCGCCTAAGACCCCATTCAGCGCACCTACTAGAAAATGTAAAGACGGGGTGAGGGGTTTGTCGTGTAAGCGTGGGAATTTTTCAATAATGCTACGCAGCGTCGGTGCGAGTAAATAATTGCCATAATTGAAAAAGGTGTTGTAAGAAAATTCATAAATCCGTGCAATGGTCGGCTGCTTATGAAAGGCTTTCGAGCCTTGTTCGCTCATTCCAAAAATACTGATTAAAATTTCACGTTGAATGTTTTTGATCAAGTCATGCACGACATCACTAAAACGCATTGTCACGAGTTGTGCCAAACCTTCCAGCACATCTGCTTGACTGGGTGGCGTGCGGTCCCATTTACAATAGGTTTCATGCAATGGTGTTAAGCTAGGCATAATGTTCCTATCCTTACATTCAATGCTATCCCTCGATTGTATTTATTACTGGAATAGCCTGAAGTTTCATTGTTTATTTTATAAAATTCTCACGAACAGCTTTTACAATACCGATAACAGACCTGTCGGTGAATGCCTTTTGTCTGACAATTTTACTAAAAATTCAAATTTAGAAAATGTGACGCAGTTAGCACTTATATGCCACTTTTAAAGCAATTTAAAGATCAATTTGGAATCAAAATGATGAATATTGTGTATTTGCATGGTTTTCAAAGTAACTCAAATTCAGTGAAAGGGCAGATATTGCGGCACTATTGTGCAGACTTAAATGGTGTGCAAGTGCATTTGCCAGATTTGAATATGCCACCGCTACAGGTAATGCAGCAGATGTCAGAGCTGATTGAAGGTTTGGATGATGTGGTTTTAGTGGGGAGTAGTTTAGGTGGTTTTTATGCGACGCAGTTGATGGCACGCCATCACATTCCTGCGGTGCTCATCAATCCTGCGGTCTATCCATGGCAATTATTTCGTGATTTATTTGGCGAGACGGCATTGCCTTATCAGGTGACTGAAACGTGGTGCTTGGATGATGCACAGCTCAATCAAATGCAGGCTTTGGCTATATCTAAGGTTGAAAATGCAGATCAACTGTTGGTCTTGCTCCAACAAGGTGATGAAACCTTGGATTATCGTGATGCTGCTGGTTTTTATAGTGCGGTTCAAGCCGGCACGGCTATGCTGATCACTGAGGTGGGTGGAACACATGGCATGGATGATTTTGCAGAAAAAATACCGATGCTCTTGCAGTTTTTATCTGATGCTGTCAAAAATATGCCTAAATAAAATGATCCAATACAAATGCTGAAAAGTTAGATCCAACATACAAAAAATGGGCAGTTACGACATCATTTGACGTTTAAATTGTTTAAGAAAATGGCGGCTGATCGCAAGAGATATGCATTTTAATAAAAAAGCATATACTGTAGCGCTCGAAGAAATGTTTTAACCAAAAAGCAGGGAATTTTGCAACGTGACGCAATATACGGCTCAATCACTTGAAGTTTTATCTGGCCTAGATCCGGTACGTCGTCGTCCGGGGATGTATACAGACACTACACGACCAAACCATTTGGCGCAGGAAGTGATAGATAACTCCGTCGATGAAGCGCTTGCAGGTCATGCCAACAAAATTACTGTGACGGTTTATAAAGATGGTTCTTTGTCGGTAGAAGACAATGGACGCGGTATGCCTGTTGATATTCATCCTGAGTATGGTCAAAGCGGGATTGAAATTATTCTGACCAAATTACATGCCGGTGGTAAGTTCAGTACCGATAACTACCAATTCTCAGGTGGTTTACACGGTGTGGGTATTTCGGTGGTGAACGCACTGTCAGATCGTGTTGAAGTGGAAGTTCAGCGTCAAGGCAATCTATATAAAATGGCCTTTGAACATGGCGTTCCTGTGGCACCGCTTGAGGTGTTGGAAGGTAAATGCGCTAAACGTGCAACGGGTACTACCGTGCATTTTTGGCCTGAAGCCAAATATTTTGATTCGCCTAAATTTGCGCTGAAAGCCTTAAAACACAATTTAAAAGCCAAGGCTGTTTTGGCGGCAGGCTTGCAGATTATTTATATCGATCAAATCAACAACGAAAAGATCGAATGGCAATTTGAAAATGGTCTGGTCGACTATTTGATGGATGAGCTACAAGACCGTGACATTGTGCCTGTTCCTGCATTTGTGGCGACTGGTGAAGCTGAACGTGCTAGTGCTGAATTTGCCATTTGCTGGAACGTTGAAGGCGGCGAACAGATTCAAGAAAGTTATGTCAATTTGATTCCAACTGCGCAAGGCGGTACACATGTCAACGGTTTACGTTCGGGTGTGACAGATGCGATTCGTGAGTTCTGTGAATTACGTAACTTGTTGCCGCGTAATATGAAGCTGTCTGCCGAAGATGTGTGGGATGGTGTCAACTTTATTCTGTCTTTAAAATTCCAAGAGCCACAATTTTCGGGTCAAACTAAAGAACGACTTTCAAGCCGTGAAGCCTCTAGTGTGGTGTTAAATATTGCCAAAGATGCCTTTGCACTGTGGCTGAATCAAAACTCCGATATTGCTATGCAACTGGCAGAAATGGTGATTGCCAAGGCCGGTCGCCGTTTAAAAGCTGCGAAGAAAGTTGAACGTAAAAAGATCGTTTCAGGTCCAGCCTTACCAGGTAAACTGGCTGACTGTGTGGGGCATACCTTAGAAGAATCTGAACTGTTTATTGTGGAAGGGGATTCAGCGGGCGGTTCTGCCAAGCAAGCACGTGATAAGAACTTCCAAGCGATCATGCCGATCCGCGGTAAGATTTTAAATACTTGGGAAGTGTCTTCAGACGAAGTTTTGGCATCGCAAGAAGTACATGATATTGCGATTGCGATTGGTGTAGATCCGGGCAGTGACGACTTGTCAGAACTACGTTATGGCAAGATTTGTATCTTGGCCGATGCCGACTCGGATGGTTTGCACATTGCGACTTTACTCTGCGCACTGTTCGTCAAACATTTCCATACTTTGGTTGAGGAAGGACATCTGTTTGTGGCGATGCCACCGCTGTTCCGTATAGATGACAATAAAGATGTGCACTATGCCTTGGATGAAGATGAACTGGAAAGCATCTTAAAGAAATGTAAAACCAAAAATCCTCAAATCACTCGATTTAAAGGATTGGGCGAGATGAACGCGAGTCAGCTGCGTGAAACGACTATGGATCCCAATACACGTCGTTTAGTGCAACTGGACTTGGATGACGTACAGTTTACTTCAGGTTTACTCGACAAATTATTGGCGAAGAAACGCTCTTCAGACCGTAAACACTGGCTAGAGCAGAAGGGTAATTTGGCCGATTTGGCGGTTTAAAATTGCAATAAGAAAAAAACCACGCAAGTGGTTTTTTTTGCTTTAAATTTAGGAAAAGCTGCATGATTTGTGTGCTAATACACCGTATTTTTTGAAAAACGTCGCAAAATTGTTCAATTATAGGTCAAGTGTTGGATACAAGTTTGTATGCATCTTTGCGGTGATTTTATGGTATTTGAATCGACCCATAAAAAATTAAAAGCAGATTTTATGATTGTAACTATATGAAAAATAATATTTAAAAATAAATAAAAGCACTCAATCAAAATAAAAAATAAGGCTTGGCACAGTTATTGAATTGCTCTGTTGTGATGAAAGACAACAAATGCATTTTAAAAATGTGAATTACAAGCTTAGGTTGGGAGTGTGAATAATGTTTCAACGCAATGTATTTGCTAAAAGTATTTTAGCGGCAACGATGACTGGGGCGATTGCTTTAACGGGCTGTTCAAAACCTGCAGAAGAAAAAACAGAAAGCGCTACATCAGAACCAAAAGCCGCTGTAGCAAGTGGCGATACTATTAAAGTCGGGATCTTACATTCGCTGTCAGGCACGATGGCGATCTCAGAAACTTCTCTAAAAGATACGGCCTTGATGGCGATTAATGAAATTAATGCCAATGGCGGGGTATTGGGCAAAAAACTAGAACCTGTGGTGGTGGATCCGGCATCGGACTGGCCACTATTTGCGGAAAAAACCCGTCAGTTGATTACCCAAGACAAAGTAGCCGTGATTTTTGGTTGCTGGACGTCGGTATCTCGTAAGTCGGTTTTACCCGTGGTTGAAGAATTAAATGGCTTATTGTTCTACCCTGTTCAGTATGAAGGTCAGGAACAGTCTAAAAATATTTTCTACACAGGTGCAGCACCGAATCAGCAAGCGATTCCTGCTGTTGAATATCTGATGAGTGAAGAGGGCGGTAAGGCAGAACGCTTTGTACTGTTGGGCACAGACTATGTTTACCCACGTACCACCAACAAAATCTTACGTGCATTCTTAAAGTCGAAAGGCATTGCCGATGCAGACATCATGGAAGAATACACGCCATTTGGTCATAGCAACTATCAAACCATTGTGGGCAATGTGAAGAAGTTTGCGGCAGGGAAAAAGACTGCTGTGATCTCGACCATTAACGGCGATTCAAATGTGCCGTTCTATCGTGAATTGGGCAACCAAGGCATCAAAGCTGCGGATATTCCAGTGATGGCGTTCTCTGTGGGTGAAGAGGAATTACGCGGTATCGATACCAAGCCGCTGGTAGGACACTTGGCGTCGTGGAACTACTTCATGTCGGTGAAAAATCCAGTGAATACTGAATTCACCAATAAAATGAAGCAGTATGCCGTGGAATACAAACTGCCAAATGCCGATAAATTTGTGACCAATGACCCGATGGAGGCTACCTATGTCGGCATCAATATGTGGAAACAAGCGGTAGAAAAAGCAGGAAGCACAGATGTCGATAAAGTGCGTGAAGCTATGGCCGGCCAAGAATTTAAAGCGCCATCGGGCTATACCTTGCAAATGGATGCGTCGAACCATCATTTGCATAAACCAGTCATGATTGGTCAGATCCGTGCCGATGGTCAGTTTGATGTGGTGCACAAAACCGCAAAAACCATTGCTGCAGAGCCATGGAGCCCGTACATCCCGAAATAATTCAATCCGAATGCCTGTTGCTATTGTGTAGCAGGCATTTTTTGATGTGATCCCTAGATGGGGTTGTTCTATTACTCAATAGGGATGCTTATAAGATGAAAAAATTACGCAATTTCCCGATCCTTTTTCTATTCCTGAGCCAATTATTCTGTCTGCAAATCGTGCATGCAGAAACTGCAGCGAATGTCGTGCCTACGGTGCAATCTGTGCAGCAAGGTGACGCCATTCAGCAATTTGTTCGCGGTAGTTTTACCGAGCGCCGCAGTTTACTGAATCAATGGCCGGGCGATATTGAATCCTTAGATCAGTTGGCCGCATTGGTTGAAAAAGACCAGTTATATAGTGGTCAAAGCGGTCAAACCTATATTTTAGAAACTGACGAAAAATTATTGAGCTATCCAGATTTGCAAACCGTGACGGATTGGCCTGCCGATTTATCTCAAGTCACCTTGGTGAATACCCTTCGTAAAGCCTTAACGTTTGCTCAAGCGAAAGAAAAGCTGCAATCGAATGATTTAAACCAACGTTTGAATGCAATTGATATTTTAGAAAATAACTTGGCTGAGTTGGATGTTAAAAATATTAATCAATTGTATTTAAATGAAAAAAATAACAAAGTTAAAGCCCGTTTAGCGCAGCTCAAAGCGCGCTTGGACTATCAAAATCCCGATGTTTTACAAAAAATACAGGCGGCCAAAGTGCTGCAAAATTCTAACCGTCCTGATGTGTTGGCGATGGTGGAGCAGGAATTACAACAAGCCAATTTGCATCCCGAGTTAAAAGCCGCACTGACAGAAGCCAAGAGCAATATTAAAACCCGTATTCAGGCCAGTGAATGGACTGGACATGTCTTTTCAGGTCTCAGCACGGCCAGTATTTTACTACTGGCGGCGTTGGGCTTAGCCATTACGTATGGTCTGCTAGGCGTGATTAACATGGCGCATGGTGAACTGATCATGATCGGGGCCTATACCACTTATGTGGTGCAAAGCCTGTTTAAGAGTTATCTCAGTAGCTATGTCGATTGGTACTTGATTGCCGCGATTCCTGCTGCATTTATTGTAAGTGCTTTGATCGGCATGTTGATTGAACGTACTGTTATTCGTCCCTTGTATGGCCGTCAATTGGAAACGCTATTAGCCACCTTTGGTGTGAGCTTAATTTTAATGCAATTGGTGCGTATGGTTTTTGGAGCGCAGAACGTTGAGGTGTCGAATATTTCATGGCTGTCTGGGGGCATTGCCGTGACACCGAGCCTGATGCTGCCTTATAACCGTATTGCCATTATTGGCTTTACCATTGCGGTACTCCTGTTGCTGGTTTACTTGCTGAATAAAACCCGCTTTGGTTTATTTGTTCGTGCCGTGACGCAAAACCGTCAAATGGCACAGGCCGTTGGTATACGTTCTAGCCGCATTGACATGATGGCTTTTGGTTTAGGTTCAGGGCTTGCAGGTCTTGCAGGCTGTGCCTTAGCACAAGTCGGCAATGTCGGTCCTGACCTAGGACAAAACTATATTGTCGATGCGTTCTTGGTGGTTGTGGTTGGCGGTGTTGGCCAAGTATGGGGCGCAGTACTGGCGGCCTTAGGTCTAGGTGTCAGTGGCACAGTGCTGGAAATCGGCATGGGTGCGGTCTTAGCGAAAATTATTCTACTGGTTCTTGTGATTTTGTTTATTCAAAAACGTCCACAAGGTTTGTTTGCCATCAAAGGCCGTTTTGTGGAGTAAGCGCATGAAAATCACTTCATTATTATCGGATAAACCCTATAGCGGTATGGCGATTGCCGTGTGCTTTGCCATTTTGCTGATTTTGCCTTGGCTACATGTATTGCCAGCCGATTCAGCACTGCATTTATCAGCGTATTGGGTCACGCTCATTGGCAAGATTATGTGTCTCGCATTGGTGGCATTGGCCTTAGATTTGGTTTGGGGCTATGCCGGCATTTTAAGCTTGGGGCATGGTTTGTACTTTGCCTTGGGCGGCTATGCCTTCGGCATGTATCTCATGCGTGAAGCGGCAGGCGATGGCTTACCCGACTTTATGCGCTTTTTGAGTTGGACCGAGCTACCGTGGTACTGGATGGGTACTGAACATATCGTGTGGGCATTGGCTTTGGTGGTTTTGGTCCCAGGACTGATTGCCTTCATTTTTGGCTTCTTTGCCTTCCGCTCAAAAATTAAAGGCGTGTATTTTTCAATTATTACCCAAGCCATGACCTTTGCTGCGGCGCTACTGTTTTTCCGCAATGAAACCGGCTTTGGCGGTAACAACGGCTTTACCGGTTTTAAAACCATTTTGGGTATGGATATTACCTCTGCACCAATGCGTGCAACCTTGTGTTTCCTCACTGCGCTGACTTTGCTGGTCTGTTTTGTCGGCTTACGCCACCTGATGAATAAACCCTATGGTCGTGTACTCGGTGCAATTCGTGACAGTGAAAACCGTTTGCAATATTTAGGTTACCGCACCTTATGGTACAAGCTCTCTGCATGGGTTTTGTCCGCAGTGATTGCAGGGATTGCAGGCGCTCTGTATGTCCCCCAAGTCGGTATTATTAACCCGAGTGAGATGAACCCTGTCAATTCGATTGAAATGGCGGTGTGGGTGGCTGCAGGGGGGCGCGGTACGCTGATTGGACCGATTTTGGGTGCAGGTTTAATCAATGGGGTGAAGACCTATTTCACAGTGGCTTATCCAGAGGCATGGTTATTGATTTTAGGTGCACTGTTTATTGTGGTAACGATATTCCTACCAAAAGGCGTGATTGGGCTATTAGAGCGGTTTAAAAAGGAGCGCAGCGAATGAATGATCAATGGGTTCAACCGCATGGCGGTCATGCTGCTGAAGGTTATGGACGACCAAAGGAGCAGGGTGCGGATTTCAGTCACGGCATTGCCTTGTATTTAGAAAAAGTCAGTGTCTGGTTTGATTCTTTCCGTGCATTAAATGATTTGTCGTTATATATCAAAGAAGGTGAGCTGCGCTGCATCATTGGTCCCAATGGTGCAGGCAAAACCACGCTGATGGATGTGATTACCGGTAAAACTCGCCCAACAGAAGGTTCGGCTTTTTTTGGGCAAACCTATGATTTGGCAAAAATGAGCACGGAGCAAATAGCAGAAGCCGGAATCGGTCGTAAGTTTCAAAAGCCAACCGTATTTGAAAATTTTACCGTGATGGAAAATCTGTTATTGGCTGCACCTAAAGATAAACGGGTGAAAAAGAGTTTTTTCAGCAAACTCGATCCAGATGCGCAAAACGCCTTGGACGAATCTTTAGCACAAATCCGCTTAGAAGAATTGATCCATAAACCGGCAGGGCTGTTGTCACATGGTCAAAAGCAGTGGTTAGAAATAGGCATGCTACTAATGCAGCGTCCAAAATTGATTTTGCTGGATGAACCTGTAGCAGGAATGACCGATGCTGAAACAGAGCGTACCGCAGAGCTGTGTTTAGAGTTGAAAAAGAACCATACCCTTGTTGTGGTTGAACATGACATGAGCTTTATTGACACCATCAGTGAAAAAGTCACCGTGTTGGCGCAAGGTGCGATTTTGGCCGAGGGTACATTGGCCGAAGTCCAAGCCAATGAAGATGTCATTGAAAAATATCTTGGACGTTAAGGAGCAGACCATGTTAGAAGTCAAAGACGTCAATCAGTTTTATGGTGGCAGTCATATTTTAAGAGATGTGACATTTGCCGCTCCCGTGGGTGCGTGTTCAGTGGTGCTCGGGCGAAATGGTGTGGGTAAAACCACCCTCTTAAAATGTTTAATGGGCATTTTACCGATCAAGTCTGGGCAGATCTTACTGGATGGCAAAGACATTTCTAAACTGAGTCCAGAGCAACGTGTACGTGAAGGCTTGGCTTATGTACCGCAAGGACGGGACATTTTTTCAACCTTGACCGTTGAAGAAAATATTTTGATTGGGATGGCAAAATTTAAAGGCGCTAAAACCCGAAAAGTGCCAGAACATCTCTATGAGATTTTCCCCGTATTGGATGAAATGAAACATCGTCGAGGTGGAGATTTATCTGGTGGTCAGCAGCAACAATTGGCGATTGCCCGTGCGCTCGCTTCCGAACCACGGGTATTGATTTTAGATGAACCGACCGAAGGCATTCAGCCGTCGATTATTAAAGACATTGGTCGTGTGATTCGTCAGTTAGCCGATAGCGGAGAAATGGCGATTGTTTTGGTTGAACAGTTTTATGATTTTGCAGAAGAACTGGCAGATGAATATACCGTGATGGCGCGGGGGCAAGTGATTGCACAAGGTGTCGGTAGTGAAATGCCCAAAAAAGGCATTCGGGAACTGGTGGCGATTTAGGTTGTTTAATACCCTCTTTTGCTCCATATTTTGGGGCAAGAGAGGGGGGAGGTATTTTACTCACGGCTGTAATGCTTAAAGGGAGGAAATTTTTATGTGGATTAAAGTTCAATGTTTTCAGGCCAAAGAAAATAGCCACCATATTGATTGGGCTTGAATTCTCCTCCAATGAATTTACCTGAATCTGTAAGCGTATGCTTACCTTCTGCTTTTTCTTCAAGTAACCCTTTACTCACCAATAGTTCTAATAATTCAGGGGTTTTTAATTTGTGCTTTGCGGCGAGTTTTGAACTGGTTAATTTAGATTGTAAAAGTGATTCTTCTTCAATTTTTTCAATATTAGGTTTTTCTGCTTTCACCTCATCTAAAGTAATGCGTACTTCATCGCTGATGCGAATAATACGTTGGGCTTCTTCATAGGCATCTTTAAAGACTTCATCATCTTCGTATTTACGAACTAAAATCCCCATTTCATTGTTATTTACTTGGCTAAACTCATAAAGATTTAAACTTGAAATAATGCATTCACCTTCATTTAAATAGCACTTTGCATGCAAATTTTTACAAAAGCTCACGCGTACATAATCCAGTTTTTGCATCCATTTTATTTCATCTGGATGTAAGTCACTTTTACCGTAGACAATACGAATATCAATTTTCATACGGTCTTTATCTTCAAGAAGCTCTTTAATACGGTCATTTAAACGTAAATAGGGGCTGATTAAAATCAAACGCTCTTTGGCATTTTTGATTAATTCTTCAAGAAAGAAGTTAGTGCCACTGGTATTTAAGAATTTTGCCATTTATCCCCCTGATTATTTTCGATAATTTTAAATTTTAGCGCATAAAATTCATACTGTGGAATAATTCGCTTTTAAACTTTAGACATGCATTCGTTTTTTGAAAGCAGGTGATTTAATTGAACTGGCGATAAGCATAGGAAGGGTGAATTACTTAGGATTTCAGCAGGAATAGATTGGGAAAAGAATGAATTGAATAAATCAGATGAAATACAAAAAATTGTATAATTATTGCTCAATAAAAGTTAATCTTAACTAAATACATAACAAGAAGATAAGAATATGGACGCGATATTATATTTGATCCCACCGAATGATTTGGAAACACTGATTTTAGAAGCAGAAACCCCTCAAGATGTCTTGGATTCACCCTTTGTACAACACTCCTTTTTTTTAGGGGAGGCATGGCAAGAGTTGAATCCATTATTAAGCGTGAACAGGGATTCAGCTGCGGCACTGAATTATGCCATTCAGGCAGAACATCCATTGTCAGAGCGACGACCGGGACTGAGCCTTGCAGTGCATTACAATACTGTAGTTCGCGTTGCAGAAATCCATCAGGCATTACAACAGTTAAGCGTGGATGAAATCAAAAAACGTTATTTGGTCACGATTGCAGAAACCGCACCTGAGCAAGAGCTCAAATTGGCCGAATTAAAACTGCTTTTTTTACAGTTACAAGACCTTTATCGTGATGCGGCGCGTCATAATTTATCGGTGCTGAGTGTGATTCAAGATGGTATTCGTTTGGATAAATTACCATAAACACAGCTCAACACGGGCTATAACTGAAGTTGCATCAGGACGAGATCACGCCATTCACCAAACTTTTGTCCCACTTCAGGCATATAACCTGTTTGCTTAAAGCCTAATTTTTTGTGTAGGGCAATCGAGGCGCTATTGCCGTGGTCAATGCCTGCAATCATGACATGCATATTTTGGCTTTTGGCATGCTGAATCAGATGTTCTAATAATTGCTGACCAAGACCGAGTCGAGCATAGTTTGGGTCAATATAGACAGAGTGCTCAACAGTATGTCGATAGCCAGCAAAATGACGGAATGAACCATAGTCAGCATAACCCGCGATTTGATGCTGTTCTTGATCTTCAATCACCACAAAAGGAAAATTTTGCTTTTGAAAATCCAGCAATTTCTGTTGAAAAGAGTCAAGGGTATAAGCTTGATCATTCCATGTCGCAAAGCCGTTGAGAACTTCATGATTATAGATTGCGAGAATGGCCGCTAAGTCTTGAGGAATTGCAGGTCGAATGAGAAAAGACATGCGCAAATTTCTGATAAAAATAAAGTCAATTTAAAAACTTAGGCAGAAAAAAAGCAAGGAGATGAACCTTGCTTTTTTCTTCATAGTGTTCTGAGTCGAACTTAGAAGTGGTATTTCACCAATGCGCTGACATCGTTTTGGTCTACGCCTTTAATACCAAATTTGTTGTTCCAAACTGAATGTTCGATACCAACATATAATTTAGTTTTTGGTGAAATGTGTTTACCCAGATTCCATTTGTACTGAGATGTCCAGTTTAATTCACTTGCATGGTCTGCTTCAGCAGTAGACCAGTCTAGGAAGGCATCTGCTAAAAACTCTTCTGAACCTAATTTGAACGGCACTGCATAAGTGATTGTCATTTGATAATCATCTTTAGTCTTGTCGTTTGCCGCTTTATAGAAGTTCACATTTGCATATTGTGTATATGGAATATCGAGAGAGAAACCTACACCGTACAAGAAGTTGTTAAATTCAGAGTTGTGGTGATCGTAACCCGCATTATGTTCCCAAGTCGTTGCAATCAGAACGTCTTTGATCGGACCCATAGAAAGGTCTTTACTAGAAACTTCACCTAAGCTTAGACGTGGCGCTAATTCTGCATAAGTTGATTGATCATCGTTACCATCCAATTGTTGGTCAACGAAGAAGAATACATCTGAATACTTCAGTTTCGCTGCATATTCGGCTGTGATCGTTGTACGGTCTTCAGTACCAACTTCATAGTTTTCACCATATAAGCCAGTTAAGCTGAAATCTTGCCATACGATAGGTGAAGCTTGAGTGAAAGCAGCAGCAGATGCTAATGCACATGATGCAACGATTTGTGTAAGTTTCATTAAAAAATATCTCCCCCCGAGAAGCACTGAAAGCATACAGATTATTAAGCAAAAATAAAGCCAAATTTTACTCAACGGCAAAATTGTTTTGTAATTTGAAGGGGAAATACGCTGTGAATGATCAATGACGGTAAAAGCGAGATTTTGAGTTTGAATGGAATTGTGCAAATAGATGGTGGACGTCGAGGAAATGCACAAAAATATGACCCAAATCAATTAAAACAATGCAAATCTACAATAAAGTCTTACTTTTTGTATGGATATTAAAAAAATATCAAAATAGCACTTGCAAAATTCTAACTTAAGACCGATATTCGAAGTATAAGGACACGGATCTGCAGACTCTAAAGTGTTCATCATTCAATGTGGAGGACGACGTTCCATACAAAGTTGAAGATGGTCATTGCTGTAACATTTACAGCAAATGTAACGTGCCAAGATAATAAGTTTTGCACAAATTTTTATAGCTAATACAGATAGATATGAGGATGATATTATGAACATTGAAATCCGTACAGATAAAAACATTATAAACAGTGATCGACTAATTACATACGTTCGTGCAGAACTTAATGAAGAATTTCAGCGCCATAGTGAACGCATTACCCACTTCTCGGTGCATTTAAGTGATGAAAATGGGGACAAGGGCGGCAGCGATGACATTAAATGTATGATTGAAGCGCGTCCAGCGGGTTTGAAGCCTGTCGTGGTCAACCATCGTGGTCATAATGTAGATACAGCTATTCACGGTGCAATTGATCGACTTAAACGTAGTCTTGAACATGTGTTCGAAAAGAAAGAGAACCCACGCAGTACGCAACCTGCTTTTGCTGAAGCAGATGACAGCGTAGACGACGAATAAGTCTCAAAATTTAAAAAAGCCCTGCGGGGCTTTTTTTGTGTGTTTTGTATTTTGTTTTACATGAAATTCAAACAAACGCAGCTTTATTCGGCATAATAGATCAAAATAAATTGAAGTGAGCTTTCCAGATGTTAACAGCGCAACAACAGCTTTTTGTGCAAGCGTTAGAAGAACAAGATCTTGCACAGGTGCAACGCCTGTTGGCAGATGGTCTTAATCCAAATTTTATCGACTTTGAAAAAGGACCTGCGGTTTCTGTATGGTCTGATGGTTTGTTTAAATGGTGGGAAATGGTTTGCGAAGCATATGAAGCAGGCCAACCTTTAACAACAGAACAGAAAACACAACATTTAGACGTACATATGCAAATCTTGGAAGCGCTGATTCAAGCCAAAGCCAATGTGCATTTATGGGATGCTGAAGAAATTTATGGTCCATTATGGGACGCCGCGAGTGCAGCATGTGTCCCTGCGGTACAGCGTTTATTGGATGAAAAAGTGAATCCAAATATGATTGATAGCGATGGTTTAACCATTTTATCGTCGATTAGTGAATTATTTTTTGACTGTGATTTTGACGCGGTAAATTGGTCAGAAGCATTGGAAGAAGAAAAACAAACCTTGGAGCTTTTGCGTAGCCATGGCGCAAAAATGACCAAGGAATTAGCATAATTGTGAGTAAAAACATGACTGTATTTAAAGTTTTAAGCATTGCAACATTATCTAGTTTGAGCCTGTCTGCATTTGCGGCGGATTTTTCATTTGACCGTCCGGGCGCGGGTATGGGCACAGGCATTACCCCTGTAGGTCGTTTGGCATGGGAACAAAGTTTGCCAGCAGCGAGCTATAGTGAAAGTCGTGATGAAAATGGTGAAAAAGTAAAAAACACCACTTTAAATGCAGATATGTTGTTCCGTACTGGTTTGGCAAAAGATTTGGAATTGCAATTGGGTTGGCAAGGTCCGGCATGGTCTAAAACCAAAGTTGCGGGTCGCTCAGTTGAAGACGATGGTTTGGGTGATGTCAGCATTGGTCTGAAAAAAGCCATTGATTTGAATGATGAGAAATTGTCGATGGCTATTCTTGCTGAAGCGATTATTGCAACAGGCAATGAAGGTTTTAGTGCTGAGGACGATATTTATAGTCTGACTTCCGCTGTGGCTTATGATTATAGCGATACAATTGGGACTTCAATGACCATGCGTTATGAAGTTCAAGATGGTGATTGGGCTGTGAGTGCCATTCCAGGAATGGAATATCAAATTGCGGGTAATTTATCGGGTTTTTCTGAGCTGGTTTATCGCAAAGCAGAGAGTACGGATCAGGAAGTGTCTTTGGCTTCCGGTCTAACGTATGCCGTTTCGGATCGTATGCAGTTGGATGCGAG
The DNA here is from genome assembly GCF_013420015.1 of Acinetobacter sp. YH12039. NCBI lineage: Bacteria > Pseudomonadati > Pseudomonadota > Gammaproteobacteria > Moraxellales > Moraxellaceae > Acinetobacter > Acinetobacter sp. YH12039. Next base: position 24,525 of record NZ_VOZA01000028.1, read on the forward strand.
CGTCGGTCTAGAACTCACTGGCGGTCATAAAAATTATCAGTCAGGTTTGGGTGTATCTTACCTGTTCTAAAAAAACCTAAATTTTAAAACGTATAAATACAGACTGAGGATGAATTCAGCTGAATGAAACAATGGACTTATGTTGCGGCAGCGGCTGTGCTGTCGTTCAGTATGGGCGTCTCTGCTCAGGATGCATTACTTTCAGCTGAAGATGCTTTTCCTTTCTCGGTCGTCTCCGATCGTGCAGATCAGGCGGAGCTGAGTTGGGATATTCCAGCGCATTATTATCTGTATCAGCACAAAATAGAGGTGAAGCAGGGCAATCAAGTTTTGGCTTTGGATTTGCCTGCTGCTGAGGATTTAAAAGACGATAACTATGGTCATACGCAGGTGTATTACCAACAGTTGAGTTTTAAAATTCCAACTCAAAAACTGCAGACTTATCAAGTCAGTTGGCAAGGCTGTGCCAAGGATCGGGTGTGTTATCCACCACAGAGCATCAGCTTTGAAACGGATGCTTCTGGTTTGGTCACACAGCAAAATCTTACCAGTCCAAATAAACGCTTACTCGATTTTGCAGCAGAAAATACTGCCGAACAGCCTACGGCGAATCGTTTAGATCAGCAGCGGGCAGATAATGCTGCACTGGCTTCTGATCGCTATACCGCAAGTGACCAAATGTGGTCTGAAAAATTAGCACAAAGCTCCATATTTTATGGCCTTTTCCTGTTTTTTGGCTTGGGTTTTTTGTTGGCCTTTACCCCTTGTTCATTGCCAATGCTGCCGATTTTAACCTCACTGATTGTCCGCGACAGCCGAGGTTTAAAAGCATGGATGATTGCACTGACTTTTGTCACCAGTATGGCGATGGTGTATGCCATTCTCGGCTTGGTGGCGTCGTCTGCAGGTTTGAATTTCCAGCGTTGGTTGCAACAACCCTCGACCTTAATTGCCTTTAGCGTACTCTTTGTGGTTTTTGCCCTGAATTTATTTGGTTTATTTGAACTGAAATTGCCACGCAGTTGGGTCAATCGCTTAGACCAAGCTCAGTCGATGCAAAAGGGCGGTAGTCTCGTTGGCGCTGGGGTCATGGGGATGATTTCAGCATTACTGGTCGGTCCTTGTATGACAGCACCGTTGGCAGGCGCATTATTATTTATTTCCCAAACCCAAAGTCAGTGGCAAGGTGCGTTATTGTTATTCACCCTCGGCTTTGGCATGGGGACCCCGCTATTGTTGGCCAGTGTCCTTGGCTCACGGGTATTGCCTAAAGCGGGTTTGTGGATGAATCAAATCAAGGTGCTCTTTGCTTTCATTATGTTGGCATTGGCTTTGTATTTTATTCGACCATTGATCAGTGAAGCTTGGTTACAGTGGTTATCCCTTGCTCTGGGTCTGGTGTTTAGCGCTTATGTGCTTTGGCGCATTTTATGGCGCAGTACTCAGCTCAAATGGTTGTATATCTTGGTGTTCTGTGCCGCCGTACCTTATATTGTGTACAGTCAATATCAACATAGCCAACGTTTTTTAGTCGAAGAAAATCAACAACAAAGTGCTTGGCATGTGGCACATACAGCGGAAGAGTTTCAACGTTTATTAAGTGAAATTCCTCAAGGTCAATCCGCAATTATTGATGTCTATGCCGATTGGTGTGTGGCCTGCCAGCCGATTGAACATAAAGTTTTAAAATCGACAGTAGTGCAACAGGCTTTGGCACCGTATTATTTAATTAAGTTGGATTTGAGTCAGTATGATGCAACCCATCAAGTACTGCTTAATCAATGGGATATTTTAGGGCCACCGACCTATTTATTTTTAGATACAGCGCATCAAGAGATACGTGGACTGCGTTTGACGGGCGCTTTTAGTGAGAAAGAATTGCTAGCGCAATTGGAAAAATTTAAATCGCGTGGAGAATAAAAATGATGCAATTATATATTGCCAATAAAAACTATTCGACGTGGTCTATGCGACCGTGGTTGGTGTTACACGCGTTTAATTTACCCTTTCAAGAGATCTTGATCCCTTTTTCTGAAGAAGCAGATGGCGGAGCGTTCAAGCAGCAAATGTTAGCCCTACATGCCAATGGCAAGGTGCCCCTACTGCAACATGACGCTGTGATGATTTGGGACTCATTGGCGATTTGTGAATATTTGGCAGAGCAGTTTCAAGAGCTTCCACTGTGGCCCAAAGATCCCACACAACGTGCATGGGCACGGAGTATTTGCGCGGAAATGCACAGTAGTTTTATGCAATTGCGTAGCTTATGCAGTATGAATCTGCAGGCGGATTATGGTCGTCATGGTCAGATATTATGGTCCGAACATGCTGAATTGCGTGCTGAAGTGACTCGAATCGAGCAGATTTGGTCGAGTCGTACTGTGGTGGATGGCTTTCTATGCGGTGAGTTTAGTATTGCTGATGCGTTTTTTGCACCCGTGGTAACACGTTTACAGACCTTTCAGTTACCCTTGAGTGACAACACACGTCGTTATATGCAAAAGATTTTGCAGCATCCTTCTGTGGAGGCATGGATCACGGCTGCTCAACAGGAACAGCCAGTCCGTCGAATGGAACAGTATCCACGTTAAAAGCTCAACGACGCATCTGAGCTGTAGAAAAGTTTTAAACCAAATGGCTAAAGCTTTGTTGTTCGGTGTAGGCCATCACCATGTTGCGGCCACCAGCTTTAGCTGCATATAGCGCCTGATCTGCATGGGTCAGCAATTGTTGCGGTACCAATTCTGGCGTAGAAATCGCAATGCCAAAACTGGCTGTCACATGAATTGACTGACCATCATGTCCCCAAATTTCAAGCTGCTCAATGGCTTTTCGACAGCGCTCTGCAATGAATATCGCTTGTTCTAAGTTAGAATTTTTTAGCACCAAAATAAACTCTTCCCCGCCAAACCGCCCAACCACATCACCACCGCGTAAATGTTGGTTTAATACTTGGCTGACGAGAATCAAGGTTTCATCGCCTTTATCGTGTCCGTATTCATCATTGATGCGTTTAAAATGGTCTAAGTCCAACAAGACCAGTGCATATGTATCTGTTTTAGCACTATCGAGCTGTTCCAGACATTGATTGATACTGCGTCGATTAAATAAATTGGTCAGTGGGTCGACTTGACTGAGTTTTTGAATCAAATGCTCACGGTGACGCCATTGGCTCAGTAAGATTTCAAATAAAGCCAGACAGGTTAATAAAATAGGAACAATGAAAAAGATCATTGAGAAGAGCCAAAAACTATTTTGATAGCCATAGGCATGAGGTTGAAAAATCGGGGCATAGGGAATAATGCCGCGAATACTTAAATACATGCAAATGGATAAAAAAATCGTGGCTGGAATCAGCATGCTATAGACGATTTTTCGTGTAAATAGTACCAATCCAACGGTCACTAGGCTCACGTAGGAGATCATGGTGGCTGGACTCATGACGCCAATTAAATAACCGTCACGACATAAAGAAATGACAAATAAGCCGACCGAAAGATAAGGTAAAATCAGTTGAATCTTGGGTTTATCTTTTCCAGCATAACAAGGCCAAATTAGCAGTACCATTAAGCTAAAAAAGACGATGTTGGTCCACAATTGAGAGTGGATGAGATCAAGGTTAACCCACTGCCAAAGTTCAGGTGTAAAAGAAATATATAATTTCCAAATAATCCAAAGCAGATGAATGGCTGAGCCAAGCATCAGCATGAGCATACACTTTTTCAGGATACTCCAATTCATGACCACTTCATCTTCCAGTAAATACTGGGCGATTCTATTGCGAAGGATCCTGTCACGTATGCTTGATTTCACCGTCATCCTGTGTCATTGCCCTGTTCGAGTTATCAGTTTTTTTTCTTAAAGTTTATATAGATATCATTTTATAGGCTTACATTAGCATGAAAATTTACACTTGATAACGGTCAAGAACCGCTCAGTAATTTTAAATTTTTTACGAGTTTAAAAAGATTGTTCTAAAAATAAAACATAGTGTCATAAGGATCGGGATTATTCTATTTATGAAAAGTGATTACACTAGGCTCAAGTTAATAACAACAGCTTTAGGTTTTAGTCATGAAAATTTTGCATATTGATTCAAGCATCATGGGCGACGCTTCAGTTTCGCGTCAACTTAGCGCTGAAATTGTACAACAGCTACAGCAAAAACATGGGGATGCTGCACAGGTTCAGCATCTCGATTTAGCTGTACAGCAGATTCCACATCTCAGCAGTGAAATTTTGATGGGTCAGAATGCAGAACAATCGGCTTTAGGCGAGCAGTTGTTACAACAGTATTTAGATGCCGATGTGGTTGTGGTTGGTGCTGCTATGTATAACTTCGGTTTGCCATCAACTTTGAAAGCATGGATCGACCGTATCAGTGTTGCAGGTCGTACCTTTAAATATACAGAACAAGGTCCAGTGGGCTTGGCAGGTGACAAAAAAGTTTATATTGCCAGCAGTCGTGGCGGTGTGTATGGCGATAACAGCCCTGTAGATTATCAAGAAGGTTTATTAAAAGCCGTGTTTAATTTCACAGGTGTCAGCGATATTGATGTGATTCGTGCCGAAGGTGTCAATATGGGACCAGATATGAAAGCACAAGCAATGGCGAAAGCTCAGGCTCAAATTCAAGCCATTTAACAGATTGAAATTTCCCTCTTAGGTCAGCATCTGCTGACCTTTTTTTGTGGTGACTTTGATCCGTTTCAGGGAATTAGTTTTCAGGGATTAATCCTGATCCAGTCGGTGTGAAAAATCGGCTAAATCACTCAGTGCACGCTGTCCTTCTTCAAACCATGGGCTAAACATCTGGAAGTTATGCCACATGCCAGTGTACAGCTTAAATTCGACATCTAGGCCGGCTTCTTCTGCTTTGACTTTAAAACGCTGCGCATCATCCAATAAAATTTCTTTAGAACCCACTTGAATATGAATCGGAGGTAGTCCTTTGAGCTCTGCAAAAAAAGGCGAGACCAATGGATCAGCTCGATCGACCGAGCGTGGTACATAATAATCAATGCCTGTTTCAAGGGCTTCTATGCTTAACAGCGCATCATGCTTACGGTTATAACGCAAAGACTCACTGCTCAGCGTCAGGTCTAAAAACGGTGACATCAACACCAAACCACTGACTTGTGGAAGTTGGTCCTGTTGAATTTTAAGGGCTAAGGCAAGCGCCAAGTTTGCACCACAAGAGTCGCCTGACAAAATAATATCTTTGGCTTGAACCCCTTGATCTAATAACACCGCATACACATCAAAAAGGGCATCGAGTGCTTCAGGGAACTGTGCTTCAGGGGATAAAGGATAATCCAAATGTAACACTTGCATTTGCGTGCGTGCCGCAACTTGAGTCAGAAACGCCCGATGTGTGTTCATCGAACCCAAGAAAAATGCGCCCCCATGAATATGAAAAATGAGTTGGGTCGATGCCTGTTGAGGTTTGATTTCTTCGGCTTTTAAGCCGGCTAAGCGAATAGGACGAATTTGTACATCCGGGTTTTGAGGAAATGCACGACACATTTGTTCCAAAGCAAAACGTAAAGTATTGGGCGGTAAATTGAACTGGCTCGGTCCACGAATTGTGGTTTTTAAAATGCTTTCTGTAATCAGTTGTTTCGTCAGTGGTGATATCTTCATTGTCTTTCCATCTTTTTCTATTTTTGGAATCGTGTGAGCATATTTACCAACACAAATTACAAGGTTACACTAAACGGTCACATACAAAAATTGATAAATTGTTGTGACTTTTGGATACTAATGTCGTCTATATCAGACCAGGGAAATAAACAAAAATGAAAAAAATTGCACTAGCATTAGGATTGATGAGTTTAGCCGCATTTGCAAATGCTGCAGATCCGCTAAATGGTACAACTTGGAAAACCATTGATGATAAAACCAAGCAGCCAAAAGCGATTGTAAAATTCACTGAACAAAAAAATGGTACGCTTTCTGCGAGCATTCAGTCAGTTTTGACACCAGGTGAAGAAAACGCTTGTAAAAAATGTGAAGGCCCATATCACAACAAATCATTAAAAGGCTTACGTATTGTGACAGGTCTTAAAAATGTAGGTGGTACAAGCTATGAAGACGGTTCAATTTTGGATCCTCAATCAGGTAAAACTTACAAGTTAAAAGGTCAATTGGCTGATGGTGGCAAAAAACTAGAGCTTCGCGGCTTTATTGGCGTTGCTGCTTTAGGTCGTAATCAAACATGGATTCGTGCCAACTAATTTGACATGATTCAAACAAAAAAAGCCTGACAATGTCAGGCTTTTTTATAGCCTATTTTCAGCCACAATTGAACTAGAGCCGTGCATGAGTGTGATAAAAAAATTTATTTCAATGCACGGTAAGCGCTTTCATCAAAGCCAACCAATAAATCGCTACCTGTATCGAGTACAGGACGTTTAATCATGCTGCTATGCGCTGTTAAACACTGAATCAAATTTTCTTCACTGGCTAAGGCTGTCTGTTGCTCTTCTTCACTGAGTTTTTTCCATGTGGTGCCTTTTTTGTTGAGAATCACATCAGCGCCTTTGGCATCGAGCCATTTTTTTACGGTTTTAGCATCAATCGCTTCTTTTTTATAGTCATGAAATTCGTAACTTAGGCCTAATTCGTTGAGCAAGTCGAAAGCTTTTTTCATGGTATTACAGTTTTTGATGCCATAAATTTTAAGCATGAACAGATGTCCTCAATTATTCAAACAATAAGATAAAAATACAATTCAGCATTATCCTACAGGCTAATTCATCAATGCTCAAAGCTCGATCTGGATGTGGATTGAGAAATAAATGTTTTGCTGTAAAAGTCGCATGTAATAAATATTGGGTATTGTCATCAAAACGACATTTTGGTGTTTTAAAATAGCCTACAGAACAAAACGAATCAGAAAAGAAAGCGCTGCGATAACAAGAAAATTCAGCTTAAGGTTGCACAGTCAAAAGTAGAAAGAAAGCGAGAATAAGAAAATGCTGTGCAGATCGAATTTTTAGCTGTTTTATTTGGGGGATGTTTGAGTCTATAGATGTGGGGACTAGATAAGAGAAAACCCGCATTTAATCATCCTGATCATGCGGGTCTCAATCCAACGTCCATTGTCACATCCTTGAAAACAAGCTAAATCATTTAGTTTGTTTTTATACTTCCTTCGGCGTCCAATCCTTTTATGTCATCCTAACATGTCCCTTTGCCGTGCGACCATAATGCTATGTTCAAGTTATGAGATAAATCCACAAATTCGTCATGTAATGTGAGAAATAAGCTCTAATTGAGTAAACAATCGTTCACTCAATTAATTGTTGGAAGCTTAAATTTTATAATCAATAATGACAGGGGCGTGGTCGCTAAACCATTCATCTTTAAATATCCAAGCATTGACTGTACGTTCTTTCCAGTCTGGTGAACATGCATGGTAGTCGATACGCCAACCCACATTTTTGGCACGCGCTTGTCCTCGGTTAGACCACCAAGAGTAAAGCTCGGCTTCTTTACGTACCTCACGGAAGGTGTCGACATAGCCAAGCTCATCATAAATATGATCGAGCCATGCACGTTCATGTGGTAAGCAGCCTGAAGCCTTTTGGTTCCCAGACCAATTTTTAATATCAATACGTTTATGCACGATGTTGTAGTCACCGCAAACAATCACTGACTTATTTTCAGCACGCCATTGCTTCAAAATTTGTTGATATTCGCCTAAAAATAGGTCTTTGCGCGCCTGAGCTTCTTCACCCGATGAACCAGAAGGCAGGTAGAGCGAGCAAATATGTGCAGTTTGTCCAAGTCCTAAATCGAACTCAGCAGAAATAAAGCGGCCTTGAGTGTCTGCCAATTCAAAACCTAAACCATCTGTCACTGAAACAAAAGGTAGGCGGCTATAAATCGCAGTACCGGCATAGCCTGGGCGTTCTGCAGGGAAAAGGTGTGTAAACCAACCTTCGGGTTTAAATTTATCGGTCCATTGTTCATGGGTAATGCGGCTTTCTTGCATGCAGATGACATCGGCATCTGAAGTTGCCATCCAGTCAAAAATACCTTTTTTTTCAGCGGAACGCAGACCATTCACATTAATTGAAACGACACGTAAAATTTTTTGATCACTTGGATAGCTACTCTTTGGTATCATGCTCAGGTTTAACCTCAAACTTAAAAAAATGGAGCACCTCATGACAGCGCAAGCGGCATTTAATCCACAAGCTTTTATCGAACTGGCATTATCACGTGGTGTGCTTAAATTTGGTGAGTTTACTTTAAAATCGGGTCGTGTGAGTCCTTATTTTTTTAATGCGGGTCTTTTGAATGACGGTGAAGCATTGTCGTTATTGGCTTCTGGCTATGCAGCTAAATTAACAGAATGCGATAATGTGGAAGTGGTCTTTGGCCCAGCTTATAAAGGTATTCCATTTGTAGCAGCAACGGCTGTCGCACTGTCACAAAACCATGGTGTGAGTGTACCTTGGGGCTTTAACCGTAAAGAAGCGAAAGACCATGGTGAAGGCGGTGTGCTTGTGGGTGCATCAGTAGAAGGCAAAAAAGTCTGGATCATTGATGATGTGATCACTGCAGGTACTGCGATTCGTGAAGTAGTGACTATTCTGAAAAATGCCGGTGCACAAATTGCGGGCGTATTGGTGGCGCTAGACCGTCAAGAAAAAGGTCAGGGCGATTTGTCTGCGATTCAAGAAGTACAAAAAGAACTCGAAATCCCAGTTCATGCCTTAATTACCATGAAAGATTTGATGACTTTCTTAGAGGCTAAAGGTGAAACTGAAGCTTTAGCGAAAATGGAAGCGTACCGTGTTAAATACGGCATTTAATTTTTCGGGATTTCAAAAGGCAGCTGAAGCTGCCTTTTTTACGTCTTTAAATGATGATTGTTGCATCTAACTAACAAAAAACGTGAAATATTGCTTAAAAAGTAGGCGTTAAACGTGAAGAATCAATAAAAAGCCGTCTCAGTGCGCTATTTACTGAAACGGCTTTAGTTAAACTATTGATGCTTATAGAAAATTTAAAGATGTTTCGTATAAGAGATTTTATGTTAAACGAGTGATGAAAAGGCTCATGAATTGTGCCTTTCATATAACATCTATTATTTAATTTTAAATTATGAATGTTGAATATCGAATACCGTACCTAATCGAGCTGATATTTTTTCAATAGTAGACTCCAATACTTCAGAGGTTAGATCTAATTTAATTTCTTCTGGATAAAGATTTAATAATTCCTTAATAGAGGGTCGCTGATTTAAAGGTAGACAATCAATTAAGGCCATCAAAAATTTAGGATCAAAAGATCTTATTGATTTAGCCTTTAGAACTAAACGAGGCATTCTATATATTTATTCTAATAATGTACTTAATGTAAATTATATCAATTAATTAAATATACTATAAATGACTTTTTGTATCAAAAAATTGAATATTTATTTACCTTTTGGTTGTAATTTCTATTACCTAAAAATCAAAATTGAAGCTAATCACGTAAGATAATTTCGGTTATGAGAAATGAGAGCTACCTTTTCTCGTTTTTTTATTCTAAAACTGCTAAAATTCTTATACGCCATTGACGTACTTGAGCTCATGTTATTCATTGAAACCAGTGTTTTTACCAAGCAAATTAAAGAGCTTGTAAGTGATGAAGAGTATCGTCAGCTCCAGCAAGATCTTTTGGTACAACCTGATAAAGGTGACTTAATCAAGAATGGTGGTGGAATTCGTAAAGTACGCTGTACTCAAGGCAATAAAGGTAAAAGCGGCGGCATCCGGGTGATCTATTATTGGGTCACAGAAGATGATCAGATATTTTTCCTGGTGGCTTATCCAAAGTCTGTGAAAGATAATCTGACAGACAAAGAAACATCGATCCTGCGTCAATTAGTAAAGGAGCAATTTCATGGATAACAACTTATTTGATGACCTGGTTGCTTCAATCAAAGAAGCTGGTGCCATCAAACGTAATGAGATAAAGGCCAGTCGAGTCACAGAGCTTGAATTGCCAGATATTAAAGAAGTACGTGAGAAAACTGGATTAACGCAAGCAGAGTTTGCTGCACGTTTGCATATTAGCGCGAGAACGCTACAGAACTGGGAACAAGGCCGACGCTATCCGACTGGTCCTGCAGCGACTTTAATTCGCATTCTGGATGCCCATCCAACTTTGATCTAAATATTTTAGATAATAAAAAACCCCAGCATCCTGCCGGGGTTTCTCATATTGGGTTGCTAGGTATGACTCCTGTCTTACCTCACGCTCCTGGTGCGATCTTTCTTATTCTTGTTGTTTGGAACATCCTGTTCTCTATGACTTCATCATAGGAAAATTCACCTATCCTGGATAGCCGCAAAGGGCCGAGTTTTATGTGAGCCAAAGCGTACAAAATAGCCTAAATTTTATCCCCAGCAATTGGGGATAGTTTTGGAACCTGGATCCGTATGAAATGGGCACTGATTGCTAAATTGATCATTTTTTTAGCCAATTTTCTTGGCAAAAACTATCAAAATCGATCATAAAAAAGCCGACTTGTTTCAAAGTCGGCTTTTTGGGCATTTTTGGATTTTTCTATTTTTATTAAGTAGTTGATATTTATATTAATATACAAGTACAAAAAAGGGAGCTGTAAGCTCCCTTTTTTACTAATTTTTTTCAATTTTTAGATGTCAATCTAGGCTTCAATAAATTAAGCACCTAAACGCATTAATTTCTCTTGAATCGCATCGCTTACAAAAGCATTAAGAGAATTATCACTTGATGCTAAAACAGCTTTACGGTGTAACTCAGGACTAATACGGACATTAAATGTACCTTTGAATGGCTGATCGGGTTTTTTACCTAATTCAGCACAAGACTCTAAATATCCATCGACAGATTCCTGAAAAGCTTGTTCAAGAGTTTTTAATGTTTCTGCTTCATAAGTGATGAGATCACGGATAAATGCAAGCTTTCCAAATAACTCACCTGTTTCAAGATCAGGTTCAATTGTACCTAGATAACCTTTGTATTTTAAATAGCTCATAAAAATCCCTCCTGCTTGAGTGCCTGTTTTACAGATTTCAAAGCCCCACCTTTGATTTCATTTTCAGGGTGTGGCCTGTGCAGTAAAATCATGTGTTCAGTTTTCGTATTAAAAAAACGGACACGAGAGCCTGCCATTTCAAATTTTTCATAGCCGAGCTGATTCAGTAAAACGACTAAATCTTTATACGGAAATGTATTTTTTGAATTTCCAAATTTTTCCAGTAACTTTTCCGTTTTACCCATACTTCAGCCCTACTGCTATTGCAACTAAGTATAGTTACTTTTAAATAATAATTGCAACTATATTTAGTTGCAATTTCGTATAACAGCCCTTATGTTAAATCAGGTTTAAAACTTAATATCATGTGAATTAAAGTAGGTCGGATCAAACTCTATCTCTCCTATTTCATCCTCGATAATTTGCATGTAATCGTCATATCTTGGATGTTTGGGGTCTTGTAATGCATCTAAAATATCAAGATATCCAAAAATTCCTCCAATATCTTCAAATGGAGCATGATTTTGACCATCTATACAACATGGATATTTTTTATTTAAATCAGGAGATTGTCTGCTTTCTACAGTAATCAAATGTTCCCAACAATCGCCAAAATCATATGTATATATAATTTTTTTACCTACACGTAGAACTTCTTTCAATTTTTGTCTTTTATTGATCTTTTCATGCTTAATAGTCGTGAATTCATGTAAATGGCTATCTTCCCAATCAAAAGCGGATTGAATTGCCTTATGGAGCCTAGATAAAGTAGCTGCCGATGAAATTTGAATAGTTCTCCAGATTTCAGGATCACTACCTAGCAGACTAATTTTTAATTGAAAAACTTCATCAGAAGATTTGAGCTTTACAGTTCCCATAACAGCCTAGTTCTCAAAAAATAGTTTTAGTAAATCTAAAATTAACATAATACACGTTATACGAAATTCTTTTCATCACACTTCTTACATTCCAACATTACCCCTAACTTTTCGTTCCGTCCTTGCTCAGTGATAACCCAAGGACGGTTTTGCCAAGGCGGATCATGCCGGACATGCTGTGTATGGCCACAAGCTAAAATAGCATACCAATGATTTTCATCATCCAAGGCAAAATCAACAATGGCTTGCTGCATATCGGACACCTATCTAAACTGAACTTATGTTGAAAAGGGGAGAGAGCTCATGCTGAGCAATCACAACGGCTTGAATATCAAATTGCTAAATAGACTGTGAAATTTGGTTTATTTCTGCCGCACGCTTACGCCGCGACAATTCTATTTTTCCCGCCATGTTTGGCTTTATACAGCGCTAGATCAGCACGCTTAATTGTATCTTCGTAGGTACAATCTTCAGGCATGATGGTTGTTACTCCTATGCTCACGGTGACATGGGCGTTATCTATTGAAAACCGACTTAATTCTTTTCTGGAATGTTCATGAATCCGTTTGGCAAATTGAATGGCTTGTTCACAGCCCGTGTTGGGTAATGCGACCACAAACTCATCTCCACCTAAGCGGCAGGCGCAATCAGTCTTGCGCAGCGTTAAACGAAGAATATCTGCGACTGCTCGGATTGCCTCATCACCGACATGATGACCTTTGCTGTCGTTGATTTTTTTGAGGTTATCAAGATCGAACATCAAAATCGAGGTCTGTATGGAATGTCGTAGGTATGACTCATAATGTAATGCTAAGTCATGCTCTAATTTTCTTCGATTGAAAAGACCGGTTAACTGATCCGTATGGCTGAGTTCCTTCAGCTTAATTTCCAAGTTGTGACGCGCTGAAATATTACTTGCGACCCAAAGCACAACGTCTTCTTCATCTACTGAAAAACTGAGGGCTTGGATGCGCACCTCAAACCAAATGGGCTCTTCAGGACCATAATCGGGCAGACCTTTTACATCCCTATTGCTCAATTCGTACTCTTCGATGAGTAGATTTCCTGACGCTAGAGCTTGGTCGATCAGTTGCATAAACAAGTTGGCTTTATCTGGCTTGATCACATCTGAAATATAGGTACCAACAAGACCGGAACCATCGTGGTAATAGCGATTATCGCGCCCACCAAAAACCGCAACGTATTTTCTACTACGCGATATGACAAAAGCAGGGTCTGGCAAAGCATCAAGAATGATAGCCATCTGCTCAATGTTGATCATTAATTAATTCTATTTCTTTATTTACAATAATTAACACAATAGCTAAAAAAAATAAAAAGCACGTGTTTTTTCACCAAAAATAATGATGGGCGAGATGTAGATGTGATGAATATCTGTCTCAATTGCTTGGCGTCGATTTACACAGGCCTAACGCCATAATGCTTTCATGGCTTATTTCCATTATTAAGATAAAGCCGATGATAGAAATGTTTTGAATTATCGCCTGCATCACACGAATCCATACATACACATGCAAAATCAGAATAAACAAAAGAAAAATCTCGGCTATACTCATTCATAAATTAATAATGAACAGAGCACTGAATAATGCGTGTACTTGTTGTGATGGATCCCATCGAAAATGTAAACCTAAAAAAAGATACCTCAATGGCGATGCTATGGGCAGCAGCACGCCGTGGACATGAGCTAGGCTATGCATTACAGCAAGATTTATATATCGATCAAGGCAAAGCCTTTGGTTTGATTTCACCGCTAAAAGTTTTTGAAGACTACAACCACTATTACGAACTCGGCGAAAAACAAAAAGAATCAATTGCAGCTTATGACGTGGTTTTGATGCGTAAAGATCCGCCGTTTGATATGAACTTTGTCTACACCACCTATATTTTGGAACAGGCTGAACGCGAAGGCGCATGGATTATTAACAAGCCACAAAGCCTACGTGACTGCAATGAAAAATTGTTTGCGACGCAATTCCCTGAACTTCAAGTACCGACCTTAGTGACCTCGCAGCAAAGCCTGATTCGTGAATTTTTGCAAGAACACGGCGATGTGATTGTGAAGCCATTAGACGGCATGGGCGGTATGGGCATTTTCCGTTTATACCAAGATGGCGTTAATATTGGTTCAACCATTGAAATCCTGACCAATAACGGCACACAGCCGATTATGGCGCAGAGATACATCCCTGAAATTGTGGATGGTGACAAACGTATTTTGATGATCAATGGCGAACCCGTACCATATTGTTTGGCGCGTATTCCGCAAAATGGTGAAGTGCGTGGCAACTTGGCGGCAGGTGGTTTGGGCGAGGCGCGTCCATTGACCGAAAATGATAAAGCCATTGCAGCCAAAGTTGGGCCATTCCTTCGTGAAAAAGGGTTAGTGTTTGTTGGTCTGGATGTGATTGGTAATTACGTGACTGAAATTAATGTCACCAGTCCAACCTGCGTACGTGAAATTGATGCGCAATTTGGCACCTCGATTGCCGATGATTTATTTGATGTCCTTGAGGCAGGTTTAAAAGCTTAATTTTGCACTAGATTAGGACTTACGCATTGACGGATTCAAAAAAGTATTAAAATACTTTATAAAGTATCTGTGATCAGACGAATTAAAAATGCTTCTACAGCAACTTGTACTCTACCCATTTATATGGGCTTTCTCA
>NZ_VOZA01000029.1:0-38443 GCF_013420015.1 Acinetobacter sp. YH12039
TGAAATACGGTATTCTGATGTGACAAAACCTGAATCCTGGTCGTTAAAGTGTTTGTTTGCACTCATATTTTAACTGTTAGGACTCAGGTTTTTTTATTTAAAGCAAACTATGGGACAGCAGTGCCTTCGGGTTCTCTTTTTTTTATGCGGTTCAAAGGATATCAAATGAAGCAGAGTGATGAGTTGGCAACGCAAATTTTGTCGGTCATTCAATTGATACCGCAAGCAAAGATTGCCACTTATGGACAAATTGCCAAATTAGCGGGTTTACCTAAGCATGCACGACTGGTTGGCTATGTACTAAAGCATCTAGATACAACATCAACGATCCCATGGCATCGGGTGGTGAATGCTCAGGGAAAAATCAGCACGCAGCGTTGCAATGAAAAAGGTGAAAATATCCAGCAATTGAAATTGGCAGCTGAAAATGTCTTTGTGGTGAATGGACGCATCTCATTGAAACAATATCAATGGTTACCCTAAAAAATCCTTGCCTTCAACAAGCGTTTTTTATATTGATGACGCAGTCAATAAAAAAAGCCCTCTAGGATCAGAAGGCTTTTTATTTCACGCTATAAATCTAATGGCTTATTTGCGCACAACCAAAACAGGAATGTCTGAAGCACCCAGTATACTTTGAGCTACGCTGCCCAAGAAGAATTTTTTGATCCCTGTACGGCCATGTGAACCAATGATAATCAAGTCCGCATGTGTTTCTTCTGCAGCTTTAACCAGTTCTGTATGCACCACTTGACCTTCAAGTAGGCGAGTTTCAACAGTGACACCTTCAGTTGAAAATTTCGCTTTTGCTTCTTCAAGTGTATTTAAAATCGATGCACGAGCACGTTCAATTAAATCATTGGTTTGTGCTGCTGAAATATACTCTGCAGCAATATATGGATCGAGCGTCAGTACTTGAACCACAGTAATTTTACTGCCAAAAGTTTTTGCAAACTCGACAGCTTTAGCCACCGCAGCATAAGAAGTTTCTGAACCGTCCACTGGAACTAAAATATTATTTAAAGCCATCTTATTTCTCCTTATCTGATCAATTGAATTTGGATGGAAAAACCTGAAAAAAAGCGCTATTTACATTGATCATAGTTTTATCATACGCTTTTTTATTTAGGAATAAAACCAAGTAAATTCATAAGGATATTGCGAAATTAGTAATAAAAATATTGCAAAAATATGGACTTGTTTTCACCATGCTTAGCGATAGCAAAAATGCTCAATAATGTAAGCAGCTATGTCTAGATTGTAAGACAATTTGGTGCTGAAAAAATTGAGCCTAGATAATTCATCCATCAGTTGACTTGGTTTCAATCACACTGTTTTTCTTGCTCTGTCAGGGTAATATGCAACGCTTGTTGCTCAAGCAAGCTTAATTTATGCAACGCATCTTCAGGGAAGATCTGTTTTTGCAAGCGTTGAATCTGTCGCGCTGATAAATGCTGATTGGCACAATACATCGCAGCTTCATTAGCGCGCGCAACACTGACTAACTTCTCCTGATCATTGAAGTCGAGACGAATGATGGGTTGCTGTGCTCGGCTAAGTTGAGCCATGCTGCGCTTTTGTTGCATGCTTAATAAGGGCTGTTTACTAATCCAAGTCGCCACATCACGTCGCACACCATTATAGTCAACAAAAATTGGGGAGACGATTTGGCAGCCCGTCAGTGTCATAACGGTTAGGCTGAGGGTCAGACAGGCTTTTTTTATCGAATTGAATTGCATGATAAAACTCTAATTTTTAATCAAAAAATATAGTAATTAGGGCTAAAAATAGCATGATTTGCTTAAATAGTAACATCTTGAACTTTTCTTGTTTAAACTCTGAACAATTACAAACAAAAATGCTTGACGATAATGTGTGAAATCTAGATAATGCCACCACAGTTTACGGCTATGTAGCTCAGTTGGTTAGAGCACCGCACTCATAATGCGGGGGTCACAAGTTCAAGTCTCGTCATAGCCACCATTTTTATAGACCAAGCTCTCAGCTTGGTCTCTTTTTTTGTGCCTAGAAAAAGTCAAATAGATTGAAATAATTACTGCACTAATAAAATGATCTGTTAACGGTGTTTATGTAGAAAAAAGAGAACTCAAATCTTTAACTGCATTATTTTATGACCTAACTTTTGAAATACACATCTCAATTACTTTTTATATTTACTGCTGTGTTTTTTGCGCCTATAAAAAGCCCAGTTATAGAACTGGGCTTTTTTTAATTTGAATCGAATAATTAGATACCCGGTTTCCAACCATTCACGATCGGGTAGCGACGTTCACGGCTAAATGCACGTGAGCTGATACGTGGACCGATTGCGCCTTGGCGACGTTTGTATTCGTTTAGATCAACCAAACGGATGACTTTTTTCACGATTTCAGCATCAAAACCTTTGGCAATGATGTCATCTTGGCTCATGTCTTCTTCGATATACGCATATAAGATGGCATCTAATACATCATATTCAGGTAATGAGTCTTGGTCTTTCTGATCTGGACGAAGTTCCGCAGAAGGTGGACGAGTAATTACACGTTCAGGGATCACTGGTGTTTCTGAAATGCTGTTACGGTATTTTGCTAGTTCAAATACAATCGTTTTATAGACGTCTTTAAGAACCGCAAAGCCACCGACCATGTCACCGTACAATGTACAGTAGCCAACAGATAATTCAGACTTGTTCCCTGTAGAAAGGACTAAATTGCCGAACTTATTCGATAAGGCCATTAACAATGTACCGCGAGAACGCGCTTGTAAGTTTTCTTCAGTTGCATCTGTCGGTGCATTGCCAAAGAATGGGAACAAGGTTTGCATAAAGCCATTCACAATTGGATTGATTTCGGCAATTCCAAAAGTCACACCCATATTTTTGGCTTGTTCAGCAGCATCTTCAACACTGATTTGTGCAGTATAGGTATATGGCATCATGACCGCTTGAACTTTATCTGCACCAATCGCATCGGCAGCAATCGCTAAAGTTAATGCTGAGTCAATACCACCAGATAGACCTAAAATCACACCTGGGAAGCCTGAACGTTGTACGTAGTCACGGGTTGCGATTACAAGGCTTTGGTAGATTTCAGCCATGGTATTTAATACAGGCGTGATTGCACCTGTTTTAAAGGCTTTTTGTTCAGCATCGTATTCTGCGATATATAGATCTTCAACAAAACTCGGTGCTTGCAATGCAACTTCACCTGAATTGTTCATCACAAAGCTTGTGCCATCAAAGACAAGGTCATCTTGACCGCACACTTGGTTACAGTAAACCAAATTGATGTTCAATTGTTTGGTCAATGCAGCCATGGTTTCAATGCGATGCTGTGGTTTACCAACTTCATAAGGTGAAGCATTTAAAACCAAAGCGGTTTCAACATTTAACTGAGCAAGCTGTTGAACAGTTGGTAGTGCCCAAACATCTTCGCAAATCAACACACCAAACTTATGACCTAAATATTCAAAGACTAGGTGTTGATGACCTTCACTGAAATAACGTTTTTCATCAAAAACGCTATAGTTTGGAAGATTTTGTTTATTGTAAATCCCGAGAACTTGACCATTTTTCATGACAGCAGCAGAGTTATAGCGCTGACCATCTTCAGTTTGATTTACAAAACCAAAGACTAAAACGATGTCCTTAATGCTCGCTAATTGTTCAAAAGCTTGCTGTGTACGTTTATTTAAACTTGGACGTAATAATAAATCTTCAGCAGGATAACCAACTGTAGAAAGTTCCGGAAAAACAATAATATCTGCGTTCTGTTCTTTTGCAACATTGGCTTGTTGAAGCATTTTTGCTGCGTTTGATTCTAGGTTACCAATATGCGGAGAGAACTGAGCAAGTGCAATTTTAAAACTATTCATTCCAACTAAATCCTATTCCTATAGGTGAATACACTTAACACACTGATTTGTATTATTGTGATTATTCAGCGAGTGTATTTAGATACGAAAAATACTGCCGAAAGGCGAAAACAAAACACCATCATCGTATGATAATTCACTTGTTTTGATGCAAAGCAAAAAAATAAGGTGAGCCTATTTTATCTGAATTTAAGCGAGATACTAGAGGTATTCATAGCTTTTAAAAGCCTAGCTGAGCTTATGTGCCATAAAGTAAATATTAATGCTGTTTTTTTGTACTCAAAATAGCGTCAATGGTCGAGCACTAGTGTGAAATAGAATGATCAGGCGATATTCAATTTTATCTAAAAATATTCGCTACAGAGCATGGAAGCTTTATAGCTCAATTTGATGAACAAGTTCAGGATATAAAATAATATTTTTAATTCGCTTTAAATAGATGTCACGTGCAATGTCACCTTGTTGCTCAATGTTGTAGTCAAAAAATGCCTTGTGTGCTTTGAGGGTATAGCGGTATGGATTATATTTTTTAAAACTGAAGAAATACGCCATCTGCAAAATAGCACCCCGACCCAAAACATTGATCTGTTGCTGGTATTGATAAACATGGGCCATTTCATGAATAAACAGGGCACGATATCCTAAAGACGCTTTGGCATAGTCCGCTTTAAACAGTAAATTTCGTGCATGAATATACCCCTGCGGCGCCATGACCACATGTGCCGATTGCCAAGGCAAAAAAGGGTGATTCATCACTTTCACTTGTTCATATTGAATCAAATCCCCAAACACACTGCGACACATGGATATTTCACCTGCCGTGAGTGATCGATATTTAAAACCTTCAAGTTTTAGCAGCCGAATGAGTGTGGGAAAGAAAGGCAACATGATGAAAAGTGATTATTGTTCCTAAGGGATGTGTAGTTTTACTATAACCTGAAAATATAATATCACGCTGTTGCGCTGTATTTAAAAAGCGATATTTTTGCATCTGCTACAGCGAAAAATCGGTCAGGGCGTTACAATTTAGTTTTCGGTCAAACAGATAGTCAGATGCAAGCACGGATCAATACTTTAATTTCTGAAATCAGCAAAAATATGTATGAACGTGAGCAGATTATTGCTTTGAGTTTGTTGGCTGGTGTTGCGGGTATGAATACCTTTTTATATGGTTTGCCCGGCACTGCAAAAAGTTTGATTTCACGTCGAATCGCCTCTGCTTTTGAGGTCCATGACTATTTTGAATATTTGATGAATCGTTTCAGTACGCCTGAAGAAATTTTTGGACCGGTATCGATCAAAGCCTTAAAAGAAGATCAATACATTCGTAAAACAGAACATTATTTACCACGGGCAGATTTTGCATTTTTAGATGAAATTTGGAAAGCCAGCCCTGCGATTTTAAATACTTTACTGACCTTGGTGAATGAGCGGAGTTTTAAAAATGGTGACATTGTCCAAAAAGTTCCATTGAATGTTTTGGTCAGTGCATCGAATGAAATTCCCGAACCAAATCAAGGTCTAGATGCCTTGTATGATCGTTTTATTTTGCGCTTAGAAGTGCCGCCGATTGCTGTTGCAGAAAACTTTCATGCACTATTACAGGCCAAGCCGAGTCAAGTCAGTGTTGAAGTCGATGCGACCTTAAAAATAAAAAAAGCCGAGTTGCAAGATTGGCGGGAACAGATATATCAGGTGGAATTACCCGCTTCGATTTTAAATCTGTTTGATCAACTTAAAACTCGACTCAACCATAACTTTGAAGATCACGTGGTCTATGTCTCTGACCGTCGTTGGCAACGTGTGGCTTATTTAGTCAAAGCCTGTGCATTTTTAAATGATCGTCCATCAGTGATTTTGAGTGATCTATTAATTTTAAAACATTGCTTATGGAATCAGCCTGAAGACATTGCTTTTGTTTCGCAGCAGATAGATGAAGTATTGGCTGAAAATGGCTTAAATTACGGTTTGCAATTCGAACAACATGTGGCAGAGAAGGATGCACTTGAACAGCGGGTGCTCAATCATTTTTATTATACCGATGATGTGTATGAGAGTTATTTAATTCATGGCACTGATTACTTGCGTGCAGTGACCAATCTAGATCGACACTATAAAGATAAACTGTTGTATCTCGAACTGGATAAAATGGATACGAAAAAGGACTTCTTTGCCTTAGATGATACCGGTGAAGAAGTGCGTGGCATCGTATGTAATTTTAATGGTTCAAGAGTGTGTACGTTAAAAGGTGGCTATTACGGCTTAGAAGAAGTGGTGACGCCGTATATAAAACATACCAAAGGTAGTCCACGCAGCTCTCTTTCAGCACAAAGCCAATATGAGCTATTACACGAAATTCAACAGCTTAAAGCACATTTTCAAACAGAATTGGATCTGTTGACGGAACGCTTTAACAGTCAAAAGCATCAGTTTAAATCGGTCTTTGTCACTGAACAGGATATTCAAGATTTAATTCAATCTATTGAGCAGCAATTGGCAAGATATCAATTGCAGTTGCAAGATTGTGAGCGTCTGGAACAGTTATGTCGCAATTAGAACCGTCACGACAACAAACCCAATCAGCACTCGATGAATTAAGTTCGCAGCTTTATGATGAATTAAAACAATCCAGTTTAAAACATTGGTTGGAAGATCATAAAGTGGCAAAAAAGCTCGATCAAAAAATTCAGGAATGGGCCTTTCAGGCAAAGTCGAGTTTAGATCAGCAGCATCCCTATGCAATGGCGCAGCAGCAATTGGAACATTGGCTTGCGCTAAAGCATTGGGAACAGGGTGATTTTGTACAATTTCACGCTGAATATGCCGCCTTTATGCAAACCTTGGGGATTCCAGAATTCACTGAAATGTGGCAACAGAGCCAACAGTCGTTGCTGACTGAGCAGCAGCGTCAATTACACATTGAGCTATTCAAAGGTAAATGGCAGCGAAAATTGACCGAAGCCATTGCACATTGGGAGTTTGAGCAGCTCCGTTTACAACGAGATGCCTTTTTAGATGAAATCAAAGATTTTCTCGCGACATTGTCGAAAATGGTCAAGCACCATGACAGTGTCGGGTTTGAAACTGGGATTTTTCTGGACTATTCCAAAGGGCAATTAACTGAGCATGATGTACAGAACTTTGAGCAATGGGCCAATTATCTCGAGCAAGATCGGGCGCTTAAACGTCTATGCAAAATGATCGGAAGCGCACAGCCGAATATGCCACGTAAGCGGATTTCTGCTCAGTTAGAACAAGAACCACAGCAGCTTATTCACACCCCGATGGCGCAAGAGGAAATTACTGGAATTAAATTGGCACAAGAACTCAGTATGGCTTTACCTAGCGAGTTGGCGCTGTTAGCCGATCCAGACTTGCAAGTTTTATTTGATTTGAAATATTTAGAATCTAATCTGATGAGTTTTAATCGAGAAGGGCAGCAACAGGGACGGGTGATCGAAGACCAACGCCATACGCAGCGTCGAGTCGGACAAAAAGGCCCGATGATTGTTTGCTTAGATACTAGTGGCTCAATGAATGGACAACCTGAACTGATTTCCAAAGCGATTTGTTTGTATTTATCTATTCGAGCGCTAAAAGAAAAGCGAGCGATGTATTTGGTAAATTTCTCGACCAATTTAACCGCGCTGAATTTACAACATAATAGTGCTTTGGATGATGTCATTCACTTTTTAGGGCAGTCATTTCATGGGGGAACAGATATTATCCCTGCGATGAATCATGCCGTGGACATGCTGAAACAACCGAATTTTGTATATGCCGATGTGGTGGTGATTTCCGACTTTATAATGGGTCAACTGACTGAAGAACTCATGCAAGAGATCACACATTTGAAGCAGCAGGGCAATGGATTCTATGCTGTTGCTATCGGTAATTTTAAACTGGATCATTTAGACGACAGCCTGTTTGATCATCAATGGGTGTATCAATCTGCGACCGGTGAAGTGCAAAAAATCCAATAATTATCACTCAATCAAAATACGCCATGACCTTTAATGACAAGCTTTTGAGCCATACAACACCGATGTTTTAAAGATTGTCTGACAAAGAAAATATTTGAGCGTTTTTGCAAATCGAGAGGTCGGTTTTGCTAATGGCCTAGTGATCTATCTCACTTAATTTGATCGTCAATCTATGTGTTTTTACTTCAATCGACATGAAGTCAATGAAGGGGAAACACCCAAATTGAGAGCAAAATCATGAGCGCTTTTCAACCGATAAAAAAAACTTTAGCACGCGTATTTGCAGGCCCTGTCTTTGACCCAACAAAACAGTCTGCCGTTGTTCCTATTCGTCATATGAAATTTGATTTTGAACCAGAAAAAATTGATCCAAAATTTTATATGAATGCAGAATTGGCCAGTGCCTATTTTGCATCTTTATCTATTTTCTTAACCCGTGGCGAAGATTTGGTGATTGATACTGCTCGATATCATCGCGACTTTATTCAAGATCCTGTATTAAGACAACGTGTCACGTCGTTGATTGGGCAAGAGGCTATTCATTCACGTATGCATGAAGAAATGAATGAAGCGTATCGCGCAAGAAATCTGCCTGTGCAATTTTTTAGAAAGTTAGAACACTACGTCTTTGCCTATGGTTTTGAACGTATGCCACAGCCAATGAAGTTATCCTTAATGGCAGCAATTGAGCATTTCACCGCAGTGCTTGCGGAATACATGATGAATCATGAAGAAATCTTTTTTAATTCAATAGATGAAAAGCAGCGCGCTATTTGGATGTGGCATATGTTGGAAGAGTCTGAACACAAAGACATTGCCTATGATGTTTATCAAGAATTATCAGGTAATTGTGCTTTACGTATTGCTGGCTTTTTCCCTGCATTAATTACCATTTTGGGTTTGATTTCGATAGGCGCTTCGATTGTACCGTTTTACAGAAAACCGTCGAACTTGATTAGCCTAAGCTACTGGAAAGATGTTCCGCGCAGTTTCCAACTGATTTTTGGTTTAAAAGATGGTGTCTATGGTAGCAGCCTCGGGCATATTTTTGACTATTTACGACCAAGTTTTCACCCGAATGATCATGATACTTCTGCGTTTCTTGAATATTACAAAAAGCGTTTGTTGAACCCTGTTGATGGCGTATTGACACCTTATTTTGTCAAAGAATTTACCCCAGCATTAAAACGATAAAAGGACACAACCATGGGTCTATTTGGGAAAAAGAACAAGCCAAGTGAAAATGGCTATGCGGTGGTCACCGGTGCAGGCAGTGGTATTGGGCGAAGTTTCGCTTTGGAGTTGGCACGTCGTGGTGGGACAGTGGTCTGTGCCGATATTCATTTAGAAGCAGCGCAAGAAACGGTAGATCAAATTCAATCCATGACCTCATCAAACGCATATGCAGTGCAGTGTGATGTCGGTAAGGCTGAAGAAGTTAAAGCACTGTCAGAGCAAGCTGAGCAGTTGATGGGGCATGCTGTGACCTTGGTGATCAACAATGCAGGCGTCGGGCTGGGTGGTAAATTTGATGAACTGAGTTTAGACGACTGGCAGTGGTGCATGCATGTCAATTTGTGGGGTGTGGTGCATGGCTGCCATTATTTTGTACCCAAGTTGAAACAAAATAAGCAAGGCGGCGCGATTATTAATGTTGCTTCTGCTGCGGCATATACCGCTGCACCAGAAATGACAGCATATAACGTGACGAAGTCGAGTGTGTTGGCATTGTCTGAAACTTTATCGGCAGAGCTCAGATCGGCAAATATCCGTGTGAATGTACTGTGCCCAACCTTGGTGCCGACCAATATCATGAAGAATGGACGCTTGCCCAATCGATATTCAGGCTTAGCTGATCAACTGCTGATGAATCATGCATTTACGACGAGCCACGATGTCGTCGATTTGACATTGAATAATTTAGATGCAGGGAAGTTGTATACCATTCCGCAACCTGATGCCAAATTATTTTGGTGGTTAAAGCGTCTATCCCCGCAAACCTATACCCGCTTATTGGGGGTGGGTTATCCCTTATTTAACAACTATATTAAAAAGTCGGGAGCAAAAGCATGAATATGCCGACACAATTACATGACGAAGATGTAAAAGCATTAGATCAAGAGAAAATTCAAACTAAAAAGGCAACAACGCAAACTAATGCACGTCGTCCTGTAACGTCTTCTGCCAAAGCAAAAAAAGCAGTACAAGACCAATCAGAGTCAGAGCCTAGCCTAGAAAAACCAAGCGTAGAAAATCAAGTGCGTGTCTACGATACCATCGTGATTGGTGCGGGGATATCAGGTTTAGCTGCTGCTCATCAAATGAATGAACGGGGTTATACCGATTATGTGGTTTTAGAAAAAGCCAATCGCGTGGGAGGAACATGGCGCGACAACACCTATCCAGGTTGTGGATGTGATGTTCCTTCGGCGTTGTATTCTTTTTCATTTGCGCCGAGTCATAAATGGAGTCATTTATTTGCCAAGCAACCTGAGATTCTGAACTACTTAGAGGATGTGGCAGAGCAGCATGGGCTTTATCGTAACATTCAGTTCAACTGTGAATTGATTGCAGCGGAATGGAATGAGGAATTAAAGCAATGGCAATTGGAGACGAGCAAAGGTAAGTATGCGGCGAGAACGGTAATTTTTTCCACTGGGCCGATTACTGAACCTCAAATTCCAAAAATTAAAGGTATTGAAAGCTTTGAAGGTGAAATGTTCCATTCTGCGCGATGGAACCATGCCTATGACTTAAAAGAGAAACGTATTGCAGTGATAGGTACGGGAGCATCTGCGATTCAGTTTATTCCTCAGATTCAACCTATTGCCAAAAATGTGGTGGTGTTTCAACGGACTGCGCCATGGGTATTACCAAAAGCAGATTTACCACTGAATGACCGTGCGAAAGGCATGATTACACGCTTTCCCTCTGTTCAAGAAACTTGGCGCAAAAGTGTGGCCGGTATATTAAATGGTATTAATTTAGGACTACGTAATCCTTCGCTTTTAGAGCCTGTGAATTATTTGGGTCGTCAGTTGTTAAAAACACAAATTCAAGATGCTGAATTACGTGAAAAAGTTACACCAAACTTTTCTATTGGTTGTAAGCGTCTTTTATTTGCCAATAACTATTATCCTGCTTTGCAGCAAGCCAATGTCGAACTTGTACCACATGGTTTAGTTGAAATAGAAGGTAATACTGTTATTGCTGCGAATGGTGAACGTCATGAAGTCGATGTCATTATTTGGGGCACAGGTTTTGAAGTTTCTCATCCGCCGATTGGACAACGTGTAAAAAATGCCAAAGGGGAGTTATTGTCAGAACTTTGGAAAAACAGTTCTCCTGAAGCATTTTTGGGTACCAGTATCGCGCAAGTACCTAATGCCTTTTTGGTGCTCGGGCCAAATATTTTGGTTTATGACTCATTCATTGGTATTGCAGAAGCACAGGTTGGGTATATCGTCGATGTCTTGGTAAAAATGAAACAAGAGAAGATACAACGGCTTGAAATTAAGCCAAATGTATTGGCCTATCACAATGCAAAAGTGCAGACACATCTACAGACGACAGTCTTTAATAGTGGCGGCTGTAAGAGCTATTACTTAGATGCCAATGGGCGCAATTTTGCAGCTTGGCCGTGGTCACTGAAACAGTTAAAGCAGCGTCTTAAACATGTGGATTTGGCAGATTATGAGACTGTTGCTTAGAGACTTTGGTTTAATAAATGTCGCTTAACTCGATAAGCCAAAATGAAGCATCATCAATATTTAAACCTTTTGTTTACAGCCTAATTTCTACGTGGCATTGGGCTTTTTTTATGACGATATCTGATGAAACAGTGTGAGATTTTCTAGAAAATGGCGATTTAAAATACACTCAGCAATAAACAGCATACTTTATAGCTTGTGAGGCATCGTTTTATCTAATGATTGAGCAGGAAAATTCAGTCAGATGGGGCTGTTTAATAGCGAAAAATAAATCTAGTTGCATAAAAAAACCGCCCCAAAGGGACGGTTTTTAGATTCGCACAATTCTTTCGAATTAACGACCTTGGATATCGCGTTGAGTTTCGCCAGTGTAAAGCTGACGAGGACGACCGATTTTGTAAGGTGCGCTGTGCATTTCTAACCAGTGGCTGATCCAACCAACAGTACGTGCAAGAGCGAAGATTACTGTAAACATTTCTGTTGGGATACCAATCGCTTTAAGGATGATACCTGAGTAGAAGTCTACGTTAGGGTATAGGTTACGTTTGATGAAGTATTCGTCAGAAAGCGCAATACGTTCAAGTTCCATAGCCAAAGCAAGTTGTGGATCGTTGATACCAAGTGCAGTTAACACTTCGTCACAAGTCTCTTTCATTACTTTCGCACGTGGATCGAAGTTTTTGTAAACTCGGTGACCGAAGCCCATAAGTTTAACTTCTTTAGTTTTCACTTTTTCCATGAACGGAGCAACGTTTTCTACAGTGCCGATTTCATCAAGCATCTTAAGAACAGCTTCGTTCGCGCCGCCGTGAGCAGGTCCCCATAGAGCCGCGATACCCGCAGCGATACATGCGTATGGGTTAGCGCCAGTAGAACCAGCAAGACGTACTGTAGAAGTAGACGCGTTTTGTTCGTGGTCAGCATGAAGCGTGAAGATACGGTCCATTGCTTTAGCAAGAATAGGGTCAACTTTGTAATCACGGTCTGCAGGAGTAGCAAACATCATGTACAAGAAGTTTTCTGCGTAGCTTAAATCGTTACGTGGGTAAACGAATGGTTGGCCTACTGTGTATTTGTAAGTCCAAGCAGCTAAAGTAGGAACTTTAGCGATTAAGCGAATAGCAGTGATTTCGCGGTGGTCAATGTTTTCAACATCGAAACCGTTGTGATAGAACGCAGAAAGCGCACCAACAACACCACACATGATCGCCATAGGGTGAGCGTCACGACGGAAACCATTGAAGAAACGGCCAACTTGATCGTGAACCATAGTGTGGTTACGAACTTTAGCATCGAATTCTTGTTTTTGTTCAGCAGTAGGAAGCTCGCCGTTCAAAAGAAGGTAGCAAGTTTCTAAGTAGTCTGCTTTAGTAGCAAGCTGGTCGATTGGGTAGCCACGGTGTAGAAGAACACCTTTACCGCCGTCAATGAAAGTGATTTTAGATTCACAAGCAGCCGTTGAGACAAAACCAGGATCAAAAGTAAAGTGACCTGCGGCCAACACATCTTTAACGTCAATTACATCTGGGCCTAGAGTGCCACTGTAAATTGGTAAGTCAATTTCTTTGCCATCAAGCTGTAAAACGGCTTTTTTGCCAGTTGCTTCAGACATTCAATAGATCTCCTGTCCTGGTGAATGTTTTATCTGACTCAGTACTAATCTTTTAATGCGAGAATCAGACGGATCAAAAATTTGCTCTAAGATTAGAGGGAACTGAAATTTTGTCAATTATACTTATGGATATAAATTGAGGATCATTGATTGAAATGAAGCACAATTCATCCGCTTAAAAAATGAGTAAAATCACAGTGCCGACGCAGTATAATAAGTCAAATTGCAGGGGAGGTGCAGATTAAAAAAAGCCTATTGCCTTAATTGTAAGCAATTTTTAATTCTTAAAAACTCTGAAACAAATATGAATTACAAGACCGCTATTTCATTAAATTATTATAATTTTCGTAACTTACACACATCTGTGGCTCTAAATTGCTGTTTTCTTATTCATAATTAAAACGACTTAATCGCCCTTAAAAAAAAGTTCGTTTGGTTAAAAAATAGTTAATTAAACGCCTTTAAAAGCTTAATAAATGATCATTTTTGTCATTTGAAAGGTAAAAAATGGCGTTTTATTAAACAGATTTGCTGTTGCTGAGATTTTTATGCACAGACTAAGTTCTTATTTCGTTTCATGATCTTTGAGTTTTATCATTTGAGAAAATGATGCACATTTATTTTTATGATTATGGCTTGGCGAATGTGTTGGAAGATTTTAAAATGTAGTGGGAAAAGAAAGATTTAGATTTGTTCATCTTTAGTCTAAAAGTTTAAATCGCTATATACACACAAAAACAATAAGTTAAATTTACATTTAACTGATTAAAACCAACAAGATAGTCTGATTTTCTTAGATAAATAAGGTATTTGTTTTTAGAAAAGTTATTGTTAATGATTCTTATTTAAGGATATTTTGCAAAATTCCTAATTGTCTTCGTTTGTGTTTTGAAAGTTCACGTTTTATAATTCCCTGTCGTTTATAAGATCAGACAGCTGCAGAGTTTATTATATTGTAATGTCTGACTATGCTAGCTTTCCTACGAATTAATTCCAACAAACTCCGGATGGAGTTTTTACTTACAGGATGCCCGCTGTGAAAAGCAACAGACCTGTCAATTTGTCCATGGGTCAAGTTTTAGAAGTAAACTTAAAATCCCCTGTGGCTATTGCATCAATTTTACACCGTCTATCAGGTGTTATCGTATTTTTACTCGTACCGGTCCTTCTTTGGATTTTAGATAAATCTCTATCTTCACCTGAAGGTTTTGCGCAAGTTCAAGCTGTGTTTGATAGCTTTATTGTGCGTTTTGTCGTATGGGTATTTGTAGCCGGCTTAATTTATCACCTTATCGGTGGTATCAAGCATCTATTTGCAGATCTTGGCGTTGCTGAAGAACTTCAAAGTGGTCGTATCGCAGCTACTATTTCATTGATCTTGTCTGCAATCGGTATTGTTGCAGCATTTGTATGGATTGTTCTCTAATGAAAAGTGCTACAGGTTTAACAGGATCAGGTTCACGCGATTGGTTTATCCAACGTGTAAGTGCCGTTGTATTGGCTGTTTATACTATTGTTGTACTGGGCTGGATCCTTTGCAATAGCGGATTCACTTTTGAGCAATGGTATGGCTTTATGATGACAACACCAATGAAGATTTTATCTTTATTGTCTGTCTTATCTCTTGTTGCGCATGCTTGGATTGGTATGTGGCAAGTATTCACTGACTATGTGACTACTCGTCAAATGGGTCCTTCAGCAAACGGTCTGCGTTTAGTGCTGACTTCTGCAGTGATTGTTGCAGTATTTGCATACGCGATCTGGGCGATCCAGATTTTTTGGGCAAATTGATAGGAAGATATCATGGGCGCTATAACCCCTAAAGAAGATTACACAAATATTCCACACCAAACTTTCGATGCAGTCATCGTTGGTGGTGGTGGTTCAGGTATGCGTGCTTCTTACCAACTTGCTCAAGCTGGTTTGAAAGTTGCTGTACTGACTAAAGTATTCCCAACTCGTTCGCACACTGTTGCAGCGCAGGGTGGTATTGGTGCATCTCTTGGTAACATGCAAGAAGATAACTGGCACTACCACTTCTACGACACAGTTAAAGGTTCTGACTGGTTAGGTGACCAAGACGCAATTGAGTTCATGACTCGTGAAGCGCCTCAAGTTGTATATGAACTTGAACACTTAGGCATGCCATTTGACCGTAACGCTGACGGTACAATTTACCAACGTCCGTTTGGTGGTCATGCTGCGAACTATGGTGAAAAGCCAGTTCCACGTGCATGTGCTGCTGCCGACCGTACAGGTCACGCACTTCTTCACACGCTTTATCAAAGCAACGTGAAAATGGGTACTCAATTCTTCGTAGAATGGATCGCACTTGATTTGATCCGTAACGAAGCAGGCGATGTACTTGGTGTGACAGCAATTGACCAAGAAACGGGTAAAATTGCAGTATTCCAAGGTAAAGCTACATTGTTTGCTACTGGTGGTGCTGGTCGAGTTTACCGTGCATCTACTAACGCTTATATCAACACTGGTGACGGTCTTGGTATGGCAGCTCGTGCAGGTATTCCATTACAAGATATGGAATTCTGGCAATTCCACCCAACAGGTGTTGCGGGCGCAGGCGTATTGTTGACAGAAGGTTGTCGTGGTGAAGGTGCGATCCTTCGTAACGATGCTGGTGAGCCGTTCATGGAACGTTATGCTCCGACACTTAAAGACTTGGCACCTCGTGACTTCGTATCACGCTCTATGGACCAAGAAATTAAAGAAGGTCGTGGCTGTGGTCCTAAGAAAGACTACATCTTGCTTGATATGACGCATCTTGGTGCTGAAACAATCATGAAACGTCTTCCATCTGTATTCGAGATTGGTAAGAAATTCGCGAACGTTGACATCACTAAAGAGCCAATTCCTGTAGTACCTACAATCCATTACCAAATGGGTGGTATTCCTACAAACATTCATGGTCAAGTGGTTGTTCCTGTTTCTCGTGAAACTGAAGCTTTGGTTGCGAACTACAACAAAGAAACTGATGTGTACTCACACAACGCGGGCGACCGTGATTTCACTAAACCAGTGAAAGGTTTTTATGCAATCGGTGAATGTTCATGTGTATCTGTACATGGTGCAAACCGTCTAGGTACAAACTCATTGCTTGACTTGGTTGTATTTGGTAAAGCTGCTGGTGAACATATTGTTGACTACGTAACTAAACACCATGGTGATGAATACGCTCCATTACCTACAACTGTTCTTGAAAACACTTTGAATCGTGTTCGTCATCTTGATGAATCTACTTCTGGTGAAAATGCTCAAGAAGTTGCTGATGCAATCCGTGACATCGTTCAAGACCATGCTGGTGTATTCCGTACATCTGCACTTCTTGAAGAAGGTGTGAAACAGATTCTTGCGATCGAACCACGTGTACGCAACATTCACTTGAAAGACAAATCTAAAGTATTTAACACAGCACGTGTTGAAGCTCTAGAAGTTGAAAACTTGTATGAAGTTGCAAAAGCGACACTGATTTCTGCAGCTGCACGTAAAGAATGTCGTGGTGCGCATACAGTGGTAGATTTCGAATTACCACCTGATCATGCTGACTACCCATACGGCCGTCGTGATGATGAGTGGATGAAACACACTTTATGGTTCTCTGTAGATAACCGTCTTGAGTACAAACCAGTACGTTACAAGCCTTTATCTGTAGATGCTATTCCACCTAAACCACGTACATTCTAATTGGGAGAAGTAAGATGAGTAGAGGTACTCGTACATTTAATATCTACCGCTACGATCCTGATAAGGATGCAGCTCCGTACATGCAAACTTTTAAACTAGAGTTGACTGACAAGCACCGTATGTTGCTTGATGCGCTTCTAGCATTAAAAGTACAAGACGAATCATTAACATTCCGTCGTTCATGTCGTGAAGGTATTTGTGGTTCTGATGGTGTAAACATCAATGGTAAAAATGGTTTAGCGTGTCTTTGGAACCTAAACGACTTACCAGAAGTGATTACAATTCGTCCACTTCCAGGTCTTCCAGTAATTAAAGACTTGGTTGTAGATATGAATCAGTTCTACGATCAGTACAATAAAATCCATCCGTTCCTAATCAACAATCAGCCTGCGCCTCCTAAAGAGCGTTTGCAGTCTCCTGAAGAGCGTGAACACTTAGATGGTTTGTACGAATGTATTCTTTGTGCATGTTGTTCAACTTCATGCCCATCATTCTGGTGGAACCCAGACAAGTTCTTGGGTCCATCAGCATTGTTGAACGCATATCGCTTCATCATTGACTCTCGTGATACAGCAACTCAAGAGCGTTTGGCTCGTCTTGACGACCCATTCTCATTGTTCCGTTGTAAAGGTATCATGAACTGTGTATCTGTATGTCCTAAGGGTCTTAACCCAACTAAAGCAATCGGTCACATCCGTAATATGCTTTTAGATCTAGGTTAATAGATTTAGCAGTAAAAAGAAGCGCACCATTGGGTGCGCTTTTTTTTGTCATATATAAAAGTGATGATAGTGAAAGTTATTCACTGTCATTGCTGACTGCTTTAAATGGATTTCATAGAAACGTAGTGAATTAAAGGTATAAAGCGATAGATAAATGGTTATTTATTGATGAAACGCTCGTTCAAGTCTGTCAAAAGGATTAGAAGATGTTATTATGTAACGTAGTAAAAAGAGAGAGGATAGGAATGTCAGCTCTCTTTTGTTTTTGTATATGAGATGAGGGAAAAATCGAACGTAGACTTTTGTCTTAATTGAAAGATCATTTTATATGTAGCACCATATCATAGATGAAAATACAAACAGTGTATTTCGCTAATTTATGAGAGGTATGTGTCAAAAAAATCAATTGAAAATGCTCGAACGTGTTAGCATTTAAAGCATCACTATATGTAAAAAATGACTTTGAATTGGGTACATTTTTTCTACAATTTAAGCGCTGTAGACGGTATATAAATGTTAATAAAGTCGCTTTAGAAAAGATAATGGTGCAAATTTTATTTTTTCTAAGACGATTTGCAAAAATTGCCCGATTTATGTCGGGTATTTCTCAATGAGTAATGATGCCGCTGAGGGCGTTATTGTTCATTAATCACATTGGGTAATCCTAATGTAGTGATAACGCCTCAAGGCTTAAGCCTAATGGGGACTAATGTCATATTACCAATTTGACATTACTAATCATGGGTTCGCTTAAAAAGCATCCTGAAATGTTTTGCAATAGGAAATGGGTCCACAAATGCAAGAAGTTGCTGACGCACTGCGTCTTGACACTGAACTTAGCGCTGACAGTGCAGCGTATATTGAAGAACTTTATGAGCAGTATCTAACGGCTCCAGACTCAGTAGAGGCTGATTGGCGTGAATACTTCGATAAATTCCCGAAAGGTGATCAACCACATAGCAATGTACGTGAGCAATTCCTATTATTAGGCCGTAATTCAAGCCGTGTTCAGCCTGTAGTGCAAAGTGCAGTAAGTTCTGAGCATGAACGCCGTCAAATCGGTGTATTACAGTTGATCGCTGCATACCGTAACCGTGGTCATCAAAACGCAAAATTAGATCCACTTGGTCTTGCAAAACGTGAAATCGTGCCTGATCT
Source organism: Acinetobacter sp. YH12039 (assembly GCF_013420015.1). Lineage (NCBI taxonomy): Bacteria > Pseudomonadati > Pseudomonadota > Gammaproteobacteria > Moraxellales > Moraxellaceae > Acinetobacter > Acinetobacter sp. YH12039. Next base: position 18,761 of record NZ_VOZA01000029.1, read on the forward strand.
AGATCTTGCTGCGCACGGTCTAACGCAGTCTGACTTAGATACTGTATTTAATACAGGTAACCTTGCAATCGGTAAGTCTGAAGCAACACTTGGTGAAATGGTTCAAGCAATGGAAGCAACTTATACTGCTTCGATTGGTGTTGAATACATGCACATTGTTGATACAAAAGAAAAACGTTGGATTCAACAACGCCTTGAAGGTACTCGTGGTCAATTTGGCTACACTGCAGACCAGAAAAAACACATCCTTGAACGTCTAACTGCAGCTGAAGGCCTAGAAAAATACCTTGGTAACAAATTCGTTGGTGCGAAACGTTTCGGTGTTGAAGGTGGTGAATCTTTCATTCCTATGGTGAATGAACTTATTCAACGCGCAGGTTCAGTAGGCTGTAAAGAAGTGGTTATCGGTATGCCTCACCGTGGCCGTTTAAACCTTCTTGTAAACATCATGGGTAAAAACCCAGCTGATCTATTTGGTGAGTTTGAAGGTAAATCTCTGCATAAAAAAGGCTCTGGTGACGTTAAATACCACCAAGGTTTCTCTTCAAACGTAATGACTCCGGGTGGCGAAGTTCATTTGGCATTAGCGTTTAACCCATCACACTTAGAAATCGTTGGACCTGTAGTAGAAGGTTCTGTACGCGCACGTCAAGTACGTCGTAAAGATATCGGTGGTGATGATGTATTACCAATCATCGTTCACGGTGATGCTGCATTTGCAGGTCAAGGTGTAAACCAAGAAACCTTCCAAATGTCACAAACTCGCGGTTATACCGTGGGTGGTACAGTTCATATCGTTGTAAACAACCAAGTTGGTTTCACAACGTCTGACCCACGTGATGCGCGTTCTACAGAATACTGTACTGACATCGCGAAAATGATCCAAGCACCGATCTTCCATGTGAACGGTGATGATCCTGAATCTGTATTATTTGTTTCTCAATTGGCACACGATTTCCGTCATACATTCCGTAAAGACGTTGTAATCGATATGTTCTGCTACCGTCGTCGTGGTCATAACGAAGCCGACGAGCCAGCTGCAACTCAGCCAATGATGTATCAAATCATCAATAAAAAAGCGACTACACGTACGCTTTATGCTGACAAGCTTGTACAAGAAGGTGTTCTTGATCGTGCTTCTGCTGATGCAATGGTTGAACAGTATCGTTCTGACCTTGAAGCAGGTAAACACGTTGCAAATGCGTTGGTACTTGAGCCAAATACAAAAATGTTTGTGGACTGGAAACCTTACCTAGGCCACGAATACACAGACAAATGGGATACCACTTTCCCAATCGAACGTCTAAAAGAGCTTGGTGCGAAAATGCGCGAGCTTCCAGAAGGCTTCGTGATGCAACGTCAGGTTGCTAAAGTGATTGATGACCGTCTGAAAATGCAGACTGGTGAAATGCCATTGAACTGGGGTGCTGCTGAAACATTAGCTTACGCGTCTCTTCTAGATGAAGGTTTCCTTGTTCGTTTAACAGGTGAAGACGTTGGTCGTGGTACATTCTCACACCGTCATGCAAAACTTCATAACCAAGTAGATGGTTCAACTTACATTCCATTATGTAACTTGAAAGAAAACCAACCACGTACAGCTATCTATGACTCATTATTGTCAGAAATGGCGGTTCTTGCATTCGAATACGGTTATGCAACGACTCTTCCGAAGAGCCTTGTCATTTGGGAAGCGCAATTTGGTGACTTCGCAAACTGTGCACAGGTTGTAATCGATCAGTTCATCGCGTCTGGCGAAACTAAGTGGGAACGTGTATGCGGTCTGACTATGCTTCTTCCACATGGCTTTGAAGGTCAAGGTCCTGAGCATTCATCAGCTCGTTTAGAGCGTTTCTTACAGCTATGTGCTGAAGAAAACATGCAAGTGATCACACCGACTACACCAGCGCAGATTTACCATGCGATGCGTCGTCAAGCACTTCGTCCAATCCGTAAACCAATGATCGTGACTTCACCGAAGTCTCTTCTTCGTCACAAACTTGCAACTTCTACATTAGAAGAACTTGCAAATGGTTCATTCCAAACTGTGATCGACGAAATCGACAACATCAACAAGTCAGACGTAACTCGTCTAGTGCTTTGTGGTGGTAAGGTTTACTACGACTTACTTGAAAAACGTCGTGAAAAAGAATTGAACAACACAGCAATCGTTCGTATTGAACAATTGTATCCGTACCCAGAAGCACGTCTTGCTGAAGTTCTTGCACAATATCCAAATGTTAAAGAATTGGTTTGGGCTCAAGAAGAACCGAAGAACCAAGGTGCATGGTTATTCATCGCTCCGCGTCTGTATGACGACGTGATGAAAGCGGGCAAACAAGTTCGTATTAGTTATGCAGGTCGTGAAGCTTCTGCTGCACCGGCTTGTGGTTCACCATATTTGCACGCAAAACAACAAGCTCAGCTCGTAAATGATGCTTTAGCTATCGTAGCTGAATAACAGGAGATTCTTAATAATGGCAACCGAAATTAAAGCACCGGTATTCCCAGAGTCAGTTGCTGACGGTACAGTTGCAACTTGGCACAAACAACCAGGTGAAGCAGTATCACGTGACGAAGTGATTTGTGATATTGAAACAGATAAAGTTGTTTTAGAAGTTGTAGCTCCTGCTGACGGTACGATTTCTGCAATTGTTAAAAACGAAGGCGATACAGTTTTATCGAACGAAGTGATTGCGACTTTTGAAGAAGGTGCTGCTTCTGGCGCTGCTCAAACTCAAGCTGTTCAATCAGAAGAGAAAGTAGAACAAGCTGCTGCGCAAACTCAAGCGGGCGCTGCTCCTGTTGTTGAACGTGCTCAACCTGTTGCTGATCAAGCTCCTGCAGTGCGTAAAGCATTGACTGAGTCTGGCATTGCTGCTGCTGACGTTGCTGGCACTGGCCGTGGCGGTCGCATCACTAAAGAAGATGTTGCAAACCATCAAGCTAAACCAGCTGCTCCTGCTGCTGCGCCATTAAGCGTTGCTGTTGGTGAACGTATCGAAAAACGTGTTCCTATGACTCGTCTTCGTAAGCGTGTTGCTGAACGTCTACTTGCTGCAACTCAAGAAACTGCAATGTTGACTACGTTCAACGAAGTAAACATGAAACCAATCATGGAAATGCGTGCGCAATACAAAGATGCTTTTGAAAAGCGTCATGGTGCACGTCTTGGCTTCATGTCATTCTTCGTTAAAGCGGCAACTGAAGCACTTAAACGCTACCCAGCTGTAAACGCTTCGATTGATGGTAATGACATCGTTTATCACGGTTTCTACGACATCGGTGTTGCTGTATCAAGCGACCGTGGTCTAGTAGTTCCAGTTCTTCGTGACACTGACCGCATGAACTATGCTGAAGTTGAAAATGGTATCCGTGCATACGCTGGTAAAGCGCGTGATGGTAAATTGGGTATTGAAGATATGACTGGCGGTACATTCACTATTACTAATGGTGGTACTTTCGGTTCTTTGCTTTCTACACCTATCTTAAATACGCCACAAACTGCGATTTTGGGTATGCATAAAATCCAAGAACGTCCTATGGCTGTAAATGGTCAAGTTGAAATCTTGCCAATGATGTACTTAGCGCTTTCTTATGACCACCGTCTAATCGATGGTAAAGAAGCAGTAGGCTTCCTTGTAACAATCAAAGAATTGTTAGAAGAACCAGCTAAGCTAATCCTTGATCTTTAATACTTCAGAATAATGCAATGGGCTTAGAGCGATCCTCTAAGCCCATTTTTGGAGATACATATGTCTCAATTTGATTTAGTTGTTATTGGTGGCGGTCCTGGTGGTTATGAAGCTGCTATCCGCGCTGCTCAATTAGGCTTTAAAGTAGCTTGTATTGAAAAACGTATTCATAAAGGTAAACCATCTTTAGGTGGTACTTGCTTAAACGTGGGTTGTATCCCATCTAAAGCATTACTTGATTCATCTCACCGCTATGAAGATACCGTTCATCACTTAGATGACCACGGTATTACAACAGGTGAAGTGAAATTTGATCTTGCAAAATTACTTGATCGTAAAGACAAAATTGTTAACCAATTAACAATGGGTATTGATGGCCTACTTAAAGGCAACGGTATCGAATGGTTAAAAGGTACAGGTAAATTACTTGCAGGTAAGAAAGTTGAGTTTGTATCTCACGAAGGTGAAACTCAAATTTTAGAACCTAAATATGTAATCCTTGCATCGGGTTCTGTGCCGGTAAATATTCCTGTTGCTCCTGTAGATCAAGACATTATTGTTGACTCTACTGGCGCGCTTGAGTTCCCAGAAGTGCCTAAACGTCTTGGCGTAATTGGTGCGGGTGTCATTGGTCTAGAGCTTGGTTCTGTTTGGCGTCGTCTAGGTGCTGAAGTTGTTGTATTTGAAGCAATGGATGCATTCTTACCAATGGCTGATAAAGCTTTGGCAAAAGACTACCAAAAAGTATTGACTAAACAAGGTCTTGATATCCGTGTTGGCGCTAAAGTTGCTGGTACAGAAGTGAATGGCCGTGAAGTTACTGTTAAGTACACGCAAGGTGGCGAAGACAAAACTCAAACTTTCGATAAATTGATCGTTTGTGTTGGCCGTAAAGCATATGCAGAAGGTTTATTGGCTGAAGATTCAGGCATTAAACTTACTGAACGCGGTCTAGTTGAAGTAAACGATTGGTGTGCAACTTCGGTTGAAGGCGTATACGCAATTGGTGACTTGGTACGTGGTCCAATGCTTGCACATAAAGCAATGGAAGAAGGCGTAATGGCTGTTGAACGTATGCACGGTCACGCAGCTCAAGTGAACTACGACACAATCATCTCTGTCATCTACACACACCCAGAAGCGGCGTGGGTTGGTTTAACAGAAGAGCAAGCGAAAGAAAAAGGCCACGAAGTTAAAACAGGTCAATTTGGCTTTGCTGCAAATGGTCGTGCAATGGCTGCTGGTGAAAACGCAGGCTTTGTTAAGTTTGTTGCTGATGCGAAGACAGATCGTCTACTCGGTATGCACGTGATTGGACCTGCTGCGTCTGACATCGTACACCAAGGCATGATCGCACTTGAGTTCGTATCAAGTGTTGAAGACCTACAGTTAATGACTTTCGGTCACCCGACATTCTCTGAAGTCGTTCACGAAGCTGCACTTGCAGTCGATGGGCGTGCAATTCACGCGATTCAGCGTAAACGTAAATAAGATGTAAAAAGAGCGGCTTAGGCCGCTCTTTTTTGTTTCAGATGGTTGTTTTAATTTGAATAATCATCTAAAAATAAAGATAAGAAATATTTTAAGATTTAAAAAAGGTTAAAGCTGCTTTGACGGATGTCTGGGCTTTAATGGGTCATAACAAAGCGAAAAAAGAGTAAAAGGTTGTTCAATGAATCTACACGAATATCAAGCTAAAGCGTTATTAAAAAAATATGGTATGCCAGTCCAAGAAGGCGTATTTGTAACAACCGCAGAAGAAGCAGTCAAAGCTTTTGAGCAATTGGGTGGTAAGTTTGCAGTTTTAAAAGCCCAAGTCCATGCAGGTGGTCGTGGTAAAGCGGGCGGCGTTAAAGTTGTAAAATCTGCGCAAGAAGCCACTGATTATGTGAATCAAATGGTCGGTTCACGCTTAGTCACTTATCAAACAGATGCATTAGGTCAACCCGTCAGCGGTATTTTGGTATCTGAAGATGTTTATCCAGTAGAGCGTGAATTGTACCTAGGTGCTGTCGTTGACCGCTCTAGCCGCCGTGTGACCTTTATGGCATCGACTGAAGGTGGTGTGGAAATTGAAAAAGTTGCAGAAGAAACCCCTGAAAAAATTATTAAAGTTGAAGTAGATCCTCTAGTAGGTTTATTACCATTTCAAGCGCGTGAAGTGGCATTTGCTTTAAACCTAAAAGATGGTCAAGTGAATCAATTTGTCAAAATCATGTCTGCTGCGTATCAAGCATTCATTGAAAATGACTTTGCCTTATTTGAAATTAACCCGTTATCCGTACGTGAAAATGGCGAGATTTTATGTGTGGATGCAAAAATTGGTATCGACTCGAATGCCTTGTATCGTTTACCAGAAATCGCAGCACTACGCGATAAAACGCAAGAAAATGAGCGTGAGCTGAAAGCATCAGAATTTGATTTGAACTATGTTGCCTTAGAAGGCAATATTGGTTGTATGGTCAATGGTGCTGGCCTAGCGATGGCAACCATGGACATCATTAAACTCTATGGTGGTCAACCTGCAAACTTCCTAGATGTAGGCGGTGGCGCGACCAAAGAACGCGTAATTGAAGCCTTTAAAATTATTTTGGCCGATAGTTCTGTACAAGGTGTATTAATCAACATTTTTGGTGGGATTGTACGTTGTGACATGATTGCTGAAGCAATTATTGCAGCGGTTCAAGAAGTAAATGTGACTGTACCTGTGGTTGTTCGTTTAGAAGGGAACAATGCAGAGTTGGGTGCAAAATTACTTGATGAATCAGGTTTGAAATTGATTTCTGCAAATGGCTTGGCTGATGCTGCAGAAAAAATTGTTGCTGCGGTAAAAGGCTAAGGGAGTAGAGATCATGAGCGTATTAGTTAATAAAGACACCAAAGTATTGGTACAAGGTTTTACCGGTAAAAACGGCACATTTCATTCAGAACAATCTATTGCTTACGGCACAAAAGTGGTTGGTGGGGTGACTCCGGGCAAAGGCGGCACACAACATTTGAATCTGCCCGTATTTAATACCATGAAAGAAGCGGTGCGTGAAACGGGTGCAACGGCAACCTCGATTTATGTACCTGCACCATTTGTCCTAGATTCAATTATTGAATCGATTGATTCAGGTGTTGAGCTGATCGTCGTGATTACGGAAGGTGTGCCTACACTCGATATGCTAAAAGCTAAACGTTACCTAGAAACCTATGGTAATAATGCACGTCTAATTGGTCCGAACTGTCCAGGGATTATTACTCCGGGTGAATGTAAGATCGGTATTATGCCGGGGCATATTCATCAGCCGGGTAAAATCGGCATTATCTCGCGATCAGGGACTCTGACCTATGAAGCTGTAGCGCAAACCACCAAGCTGGGTCTAGGTCAGTCGACGTGTATCGGTATTGGGGGAGATCCAATTCCGGGTATGAACCAAATTGATTGCTTAAAGCTGTTCCAAGACGACCCGCAAACTGAAGCGATCATCATGATTGGTGAGATTGGTGGTACAGCAGAAGAAGAAGCAGCTGAATATATCCAGTCGAATGTTACAAAGCCTGTTGTTGGTTATATCGCGGGTGTAACTGCACCTAAAGGTAAACGTATGGGGCATGCAGGGGCAATCATTTCGGGCGGTAAAGGCACAGCTGAAGAGAAATTCGCTGCCTTTGAAAAAGCGGGTATGGCTTATACCCGTAGTCCTGCTGAATTAGGTTCGACCATGTACGAAGTGCTGAAAGGCAAAGGTTTGGTTTAATCGCCATACTTAAACATCAAAAGAGAATCTTCGGATTCTCTTTTTTTTACGCAAAAAAAAGCGTATTTCAGCCGCTATGCAAAAGCCATAAGGGCATGGCTATGTGTTCTGCTTTGGGGTGCAGTGACGCTGCATAAACGGATGGAATATTGGTTGTTCAATAACTATGAAATGTAAAGAACACATAATAATCCGAATATGTGATGATTGCGGGGATGGTCATAGGTTTATGATTTTTAAAAATAATTTCGTATGGCGTGCAGTATATTGATTTTAGGGAAAATAACTAATTTAATTGAGATTTTTAATGGATCTTTATCATTAAAGAGCTTTTTTACTTGGATGAAGCCTAATATTTTCAATAGAAATTATTTTATTTTATTTGTAATTTTCTCAAGCCTTATACAAAGGATGGTAGATCAGGAATATGAGAAGGGGGAGCTTTAAAATTGGTGAAATTTGCTATCTCAGTGATGAAATTTTTTTAAGAAAATCTACATGAGCATATACATCTATAGTCAGCTATTATTTTTTAGTTGATGGTTTGAAGTGCAAAAACCTTGTTAGGCCCTATTTTCAATTTAATAAGCAATTTCCAAGTTTTATAAAAACAATAGATAGAACAAAATGTTATCGAGCTGAATATATAGAAGTAAATATCTTATTCTGTAAGATGAGAAGGATATATCAATTAATTGATTTTAAATATTTTGTTTCATAATTTTATGCTGTTTGCTCTATAGCTTCTAAATGAGTATTTTTATGAAATACGCCATTTGTTCATTGATTTAACATCAGGCTGTGATGCGAAATATAAATGTCAGAAACCATTAAAAGCGCTCTGATAAGACAGAAAATGTTGTTCATTTCTTTGGGAGATTGTATGCCCATAAGTACAAGTATCTAAGCCATAAAAAAAGCAGTGCGGACACTGCTTTTTTAATTCATTTAGAATGTGTTGCTCAAGCAATCACTTCTGAATAAAGAGATTTGATGGAGCCCTATCTCAATCAAAAACTTAGTTTTTGCTGGTTTTTAAGCTCTGAGTTAAACCGTTAATATCGCCACCTTGGATACCAAGCTCACTCATCAAGCTATCAATCAGTGGGGCCTGGCTGCGGTAGCGTAGGGCACTATTCACCACTTGGTCTGACAAGGCAACATTGCCGCTGCCTTCGTGGTGAGCATCACCTTGGCAAGAACCTGCATGACCACCATTTAGACCATTTACTTGCAAAATCTTAATGTCATCAATGTTTTCCATTGGTTTCACACTTTCGCGAATGATTTCAGGTAAGTATTTCAGCATCGCTAAACGAATTTGCATTTCAACCTGTTCAGATGACAATACGTTGTTTGCTTCGTTCACTGCACGTGTACCTTCAGCATCAACTTGGTATTGTTTTTCCATCGCTTGAGCCAAGAGAACTTTTGCGTCAGCTTCACCTTTTGCTTTTAAGCGAACTTTTTCAGCTTCGGCTTCAGCTGCAATACGGATAGCTTCTGCATCATCTGCAGCTGCTTGTTTACCCGCTTCAGCCGCGACAGTAATGGCAATCGCATCTTTCTCTGCTTTTTCTTTCGCAGAAACCAATTCAACAGCTTTTTGACGTTCAGCTTGTTGGATTTGACGCACGGTAATTACTTCTTCTTCGGCTTTTACCGCTTGAGCACGGGCTTGATCGGCATGCGCTTTAGCTTCAGATTCAGCACGAGATTTTTCAGCAATGGCAATAGCACGGTCTTGCTCAGCGAGTTCAATGGTTTTCTTTTGTTCCACTTGGGCTTGCTGAATAATTTGTGACTTTTGAATATTTTGATTTTCAACGTCACGTGCAGCAGTAATACGCTTTAAGTCAACTTCACGTTCAGCAGCAATACGCGCTTCTTCGGCTTCACGTTTTTTAGCAGCTTCTTGTGATGCAATTTCTGCAAGCTGTTCTGCACGACGGATTGAAATTTCACGTTCTTGTTGCAGTTTTGCATATTCTTCTTCACGCAAAATTTGTAGACGTGCTTGTTCTGCTTCTAAGTTCTTGGTCTTGATTGCAAGATCTGCATCTTGCTCAATCGCATTACGTTTACGACGACGGTCTTCAATGGTTTCTGTCAGTTTAGTTAAACCTTCAGCATCGAACGCATTTTGTGGGTTGAAGTATTTAAAGCCTGTTTGGTCTAAGCCAGTTAATGAAACGGTTTCAAGTTCCAAACCGTTTTTATGTAAATCTTCAGACACCACTTGCTGAACTTTTTGAACGAAGTCGACACGTTTTTCATGCAATTCTTCCATCGCCATTTCTGCGGCAACTGCACGTAGAGAGTCAACGAATTTACCTTCGACCAAATTTTTAAGCTCATTTGGTGACATGGTCTTTTGACCTAACGTTTGTGCTGCTGTAGCAATCGAATCTGCGGTTGGTTTCACACGGACATAGAACTCCGCCATCACGTCGACACGCATACGGTCACGTGTAATCAGCGCTTGGTCATCTGCACGGCGAACTTCAAGACGTAGGGTGTTCATATTGACAGGGATAATTTCATGCAGCACCGGAAGCACAATAGCACCGCCACCTAAAATCACTTTTTCACCGCCGAAGCCTGTACGCACAAATGAAATTTCTTTACTTGAGCGACGATAAAGTCGAGCAATAATAAAACCAATAAAAATAAGTGCGGCAAAAATTATCCCGACTGAAACAAGGATACCGCTTGGAATAATGTCTAACATGGACGTTTATCTCTTTTGTTGTAGTTCAAGTTAACCCTCTAAAGTGCTAACAAGTTTGGTTTAAAAATCAGTATTTTGTTGACTCATCATGACTTCGAGATTTGCTGAACGTATGACGCGTTAAATGTATTTATATGGTGTTAAAAGAACTGATCGAGCATCAATTCATTCAAAATTTAGAGCATGGTGGCTTGAAAGCCTACATTTGTTTTTTGGGTTAAAACCACTGATTGACCTTGGCTGAAAATTTCATCTTGTTCAGGTTCAACCAAAATATAATGGGTCAATCCGTGTTGATCTTTGACTTTGGCTTGAGCAGGAGACTGTGGTCGTGCATCACCCAAAATGATCGTGGCCGTTCTACCGATCAATTCATCACTATAAATGGCGGTTGTTTCATCTTGCGGTAAAATACGGGCAATGAGCATTGCGCTAAAACGTACGAAGGGCATGCACAGAAAAATACATGCAGGTGCAATAATCCATGCACTGAACATCATACTGGTCATTTGGTTAACGACGGCTTGAATAGTAAAGCCCAATAAACTATAGACACATAAGAAAATGATGAGCCATACAAACAGTGGAATACGACCCAAATACAACCAATCGAGCACACGTGTCACGATACCTGCATCGGCATCTACACCTAGCTCTGCATTATGACCAACATCCTCAGGTAGGAATTGATCTAAGAAGCCTTGAGAACCACCCCCTAAAATTGTTAACACAATCTCAAAAAGTCCAAACAAGAACATTAAGCAGAGACTGATGCTAAACACGATATTAGACGGGTGAGTAAACAATTCCCACATTATATTTATCTCTATATTTATGCTTATAAAAAATCAAAAAAAATAATTCTGGCCGAATTTTTTTCAGTAAATAAAATAACATTATCTGTCGAAATTGTGTAAAAAAATTACAGATCAGATTAACAAAAAGTCGGCTTTTATGTGAGCTATTACTAAGTTTTTCTTTAAAAATAGTTGATCAATTAAGTCAGGATTATCTAAATCTAAAGTTAATAGTATTTCTGCTTTACCCATTTAAGATTTAAGTCATTGTGATCAATCAAATTTTCAGTCTAATTGCAGATATATAAGTGGTCGTGCTCAAGGGAGAGAAATGGCCTATTAAACGGCACAGAAAACAATGTTAGGAAATGTAAATTTATAAGCGTCACAGCAGTGCTGAGGGCTTTGCCGTGACTTTCGATGTCATATGGAGATTTGAACTGGCGTTCAATAGAGCGCTTTTTAGGTGGCTTTAACCGTTTTTATAACAATGAAGTTTGAATGCGTACTTTCATATCTAATGCCGCTTGAACAATAAAGGTTTTCATCCACTTCACTTGTTCGCCCATCGGATTGGTTTTAATCGCGGTGTCTAAAAAGCCCAAGCTTTCAAGTTGAAACAGTTGCTTTTCAATTTCTTCTTCTAACTGGGTGCTATTGGCTGCGAGCGGGAAGTGGATTAAGTAAAATGCTTTGGGGAAATTATAAAAAGCATAGAGCAGATTAAATGCACGTTGATCGGCCTTTAAATTGCCAGCGCCAATTTCATAGCCACGATCTTGGTTACTATGAGTCACCCCAATCAAAAATTCGAGTTTATTGTCCAAAAGTCGTAGGCCGAACTGAAGGCCAATTTGGTCTGCACTCAGCTCATGTTGGATAAAGTTATTCAGCGGGCTGCCGTCATCATTTAAGGCTTCTTGGAGCACGAGGATGTGTGAAGAATGCTGATAAATATAGCCAGCAAGACCTGCTGCTTCTATCAGCGACTTTAAGGTTTCAAGCGTATAGTGACTATATGGCATATCAATAACTATTGGAGAGTGATATAGCTACTTTAGGTACTTTGAGCGAGTTTGAATACCGATTTTTTAGAGGATTTAGCGATTAGTTAATTGATAAAAAATTGCGTAAACTTAAGGATCTCGGACTAGAATAATAATGAAATTGATAAGTCTATTGTATTAAATTAATTAAAATTGATAAGCAGTATCAGACAATTTGTATATGACGAATAAGAATATCAATATCACAAAACAAGCAATCGTTATGAAAGCTTAATCACTATAATGTATATATATCTTTAAAAGTGTAATAAGTACACATATTCTAAGCTGGTGTTGTCCATGTCATTAAATGAGGAAAGACTTACTCATCTTAAACAGCTTGAAGCTGAGAGTATTCATATCATCCGTGAAGTTGCTGCTGAGTTCGAAAACCCAGTCATGCTGTATTCAATCGGTAAAGATTCAGCGGTCATGCTGCATCTTGCTTTAAAAGCATTCTATCCTGCCAAACTTCCATTCCCACTACTGCATGTAGACACGGGTTGGAAATTTAAAGACATGATTACTTTCCGTGACAACATGGCAAAAGAGCATGGCTTTGATTTGATCGTGCATCAAAACAAAGAAGGTAAAGACGCAGGCGTGAATCCGTTCGATTACGGTAGCTCAAAATATACTGACATTATGAAAACTCAAGGCTTAAAACAAGCACTTGATAAATATCAGTTTGATGCGGCTTTCGGTGGTGCGCGCCGTGACGAAGAGAAATCTCGTGCCAAAGAGCGTGTTTACTCATTCCGTGATACTAAACACCGTTGGGACCCTAAAAACCAACGTCCTGAACTTTGGAATCTTTACAATGGTAAAGTGAACAAAGGCGAAAGTATTCGTGTGTTCCCATTGTCTAACTGGACTGAGTTGGATATTTGGCAATACATCTACCTCGAAAATATTAAATTGGTTCCTTTGTACTTGGCTGCTGAACGTCCAGTGGTTGAGCGTAACGGTACACTGATCATGGTTGATGATGAGCGTATGCGTTTAAACGAAGGTGAAGTGCCACAAATGAAATCGGTGCGTTTCCGTACTTTAGGTTGTTACCCACTTACAGGTGCGGTTGAATCAACTGCAACAACTTTACCGGAAATTATCCAAGAGATGCTTTTAGCCACCACATCTGAACGTCAAGGTCGTATGATCGACCATGACGAAGCAGGTTCGATGGAAAAGAAAAAGCAGGAAGGTTACTTCTAAGAATCTCATAATCTCCCCCTAACCCCCTCTTTACGAAAGAGGGGGAACTCCCGAGAAAGAACGGAGCCAAGTCTCCCTTTCTTAAAGGGAGATTTAGAGGGATTAAAAAGATTCAGAAACCGATTTCAAAAGAATATGTGGAGCTTTGAGCAATGTCTCATCAATCAGATTTAATTAGCCAAGACATCTTGGCGTATTTAAAACAACACGAAAATAAAGACCTTCTACGTTTCCTCACTTGCGGTAACGTGGATGATGGTAAATCGACTCTAATTGGTCGTTTGCTTTACGATTCAAAATTGATTTATGAAGATCAATTGCAAGCGGTGACTCGTGACTCTAAAAAAGTCGGTACTACGGGTGATGCGCCTGACTTGGCTTTACTTGTAGATGGCCTGCAAGCGGAACGTGAGCAGGGTATTACCATTGACGTGGCTTACCGTTATTTCTCTACAGAAAAACGTAAGTTCATTATTGCTGACACCCCAGGGCATGAGCAATACACACGTAACATGGCGACTGGTGCGTCGACTGCCGATTTAGCGATCATCTTGATTGATGCGCGTTATGGCGTTCAAACCCAAACGCGTCGTCACTCATTTATTGCAAGCCTTTTGGGTATTCGTAACATTGTGGTTGCAGTGAACAAAATGGACTTGGTTGAATTCTCTGAAGCGCGCTTCAATGAGATTCAAGCTGAATACAACGAGTTCGTGAACCAATTAGGCGACCGTAAACCTGCGAACATTATCTTCACGCCAATTTCTGCGTTGAATGGTGATAACGTTGTAAACAAATCGCCAAATACGCCGTGGTACCAAGGTCAGACTTTAATGGAGACTTTGGAAACTGTTGAAATTTCGCATGATACGAGCAAGCACGAATTCCGTTTCCCTGTTCAATATGTAAACCGTCCGAACCTCGACTTCCGTGGTTTCTGCGGTACGATTGCACTTGGTGAAGTGAAAGTTGGCGATACCATTACTGCATTACCATCTGGTAAGTCTTCGACTGTTAAAGAAATCGTGACTTTTGACGGTAACTTAGACCATGCTGTTGCAGGTCAAGCGGTAACTTTAACACTGAACGATGAAATTGATATTTCACGTGGTAACGTGTTGGTGAAAGCGGGCGAACAGCCACTCATTTCACGTTCTGCACGTGCCTCTGTGGTATGGATGACAGATGCGCCTTTAGTAGTTGGCAAGCTGTATAACGTGAAGTTTGGTACACAAACTATTCCTGCGAAAGTTGCGAAAATTAACTATCGTACCAATGTGAACACACTGGAAAAAACGGAAGTTGAACAGCTTGAATTGAATGCGATTGCAGATGTAACGATTGAGTTTGATGCGCCAGTGGTATTTGACCGTTACCAAGACAGTCGTTACACAGGTTCATTCATCTTTATTGACCGTTTAAGCAACGTGACTGTTGGTGCGGGTATGGTTGAATCTGCGGTTGAATGGACTGCACACAACGAGCCTGTAACTGCTGAAGCGCGTGCTGCACGTTTAGGTCAAAAACCTGCTGCGGTAACTGTGACTGCGAAAGCCCTTGAAAATGCGCAAGCGATTGAAAGTTTGTTGATTCAACAAGGTGTGGTTGCGATTGCGAAAGCTGGTTTAACTGTAGAGCAAGTCGCGCTTGTACGTGAAACTGGTGTGGTTGTGATTACAGATACTGCTGAAGGTACTGATGTGACTTATGCATTCGAGACTGCTGAAGAAGTTGCTGAGAAAATTGTTGAGTTAGTTCGTCTGTAATAGATTGAATTGATTTAGAATAACCCGCTGAAAAGCGGGTTTTTTTATAAAAAGGATATAAATTGAATAATTTAAGTTGATTTTATTTTAAGTATCCCAATAAAAAGAAATAGAAAAAATTCATGGATGATTTGATGACAGTACCACTTAACCCATATTTATATCATATTGCGCACATTGATAAACTTTCGTCGATAATATCACATGGATTATTGTCAGATAGTATTGTGTCTCAAAATCAGTTTGGTGGTACGGTAATTGGTCAAAGTCACATAAAGCAAAGGCGTTTAACAGAGCTAACTCTAAGTTGTTATCCTAATTTATATGTGGGGGAATGTGTTCCATTCTATTTTTGTCCCAGATCAGTAATGCTGTATATGATCAATCAGGGTAATTCAGATTTAACGTACGATGGAGGGCAGTCTGATATCATTCATTTGCGTTTTGATATGCATGAATGTGTTCAATGGGCAATAGCTAATAGAAGGCGTTGGGTCTTTACCTCTACTAATGCTGGTTCTAGATTCTTTGAAGATTACAATAATTTAAGTGATCTAAGTCTATTGGATTGGAATGCTATTTCTAGTCGATATTGGAGTAGCTGTAGAGATCAAAAACAAGCTGAATTTTTGATTGAGAATTCAATTTCATGGAATTTAGTTAAAGAAATAGGTGTTTATAATCAAGCTATGTTGAATCGTGTTAACGTTTTATTAGTTGGTCAAACTCATAGGCCACATGTTAGAATCCAACAAGATTGGTACTATTGAGATTTCGTTATGATTACATTTACTCATGGCGACATATTAAAAGCTGATGTGGAAGCTATTGTTAATACAGTTAATTGTGTTGGTGTAATGGGTAGAGGCATTGCTCTTCAATTTAAGAAAGCATGGCCAGATAACTTTAAACACTATGCTGTAGCATGCAAACGAAATGAAGTAGTACCAGGAAAAATGTTCATTTATGAAACATTAGGACTAACTAATCCTAAATATATTATTAATTTCCCGACAAAAAGACACTGGAAAGGTGCAAGTCGTATTGAAGATATTGAATCCGGCTTGCAGAGTTTAGTTTTAGAGATTAAAGATAAAAAAATAAGGTCTATAGCAATTCCTCCTTTAGGAGCAGGTTTAGGGGGATTGGATTGGAAAATTGTCAAAGAAAGAATTGTTCACTATTTAGATGGATTATCAGATATTGATATTTTGATATACGAGCCATTAAATTCAAATATAAAAATTGAAAAAGTAATCAATAAACAAGTGCCAAATATGACTCCAGGTCGTGCAATTTTAATTGAATTAATGCAAAGATATTTAAAAGGTCTACTGGATCCATTTGTTTCTTTGTTGGAAGTACAAAAACTTTTATATTTTATGCAGGAAGCAGGAGAACCCTTGCGCTTAAATTATAAAAAAGCTCTTTATGGACCTTATGCTGATAATTTAAGACATGTATTAAATGTAATGGAAGGGCATTATATTCAGGGATATGATGATGGTGGAGATGATCCTTCTAAAGCACTCAGTTTAGTTCCTGGTGCTGTTGAAGAAGCTCGAGAATATCTTAAGAATTATCCTGAAACATTGCAGCGTTTTGAAAAAGTTACAGATATAGTAGATGGTTTTGAAAGTAGATTTGGTCTGGAGTTACTTGCCTCTGTGCATTGGGTAGCTAAATATGAAGGCTCCAAAGATAGAGAGGAATTAGTAAATAAAATTCATAATTGGAATATAAATAAAAAGAAATTTACTCCACGCCAGATAGATATTGCATATAAGAATTTACAGGATAATTTTGTATTTTCTTAATTTTAAGAACCACTGAAAAGTGGTTTTTTATTTTATAAAATTATATTAAGATATATCTTAATTAACCTTAAGCTATATCTTTCCTATGTCGAAATCAGATCTGATTGTAGACATCGAAAGTCCTGTCAAAACCCGCAAACGCCTGTTTGAAGCAGGGCACATGAAACTATTGGTGCTGCATCTCATCTCCAAAGCACCTAAGTTCAGCTACGATATTATCAAAGATGTCGGCGCAATCGTCGGCGGAGGTTACAGCCCAAGCACAGGTACAATTTACCCAACGCTGAATTACCTTGAAGAACAGCAATACATACATGCAGAACTGAATGCAGAAGACCGTAAACAATACAGCGTTACACAGTTAGGCGTAGAGCATCTAAATACTGAAAAAGTCACAGTAGAGAAGATCCTGTGCCGTTTTGATACTCGCAAGCAAATTCATAACAACGAACAATACGTTGACATCAAACGTGCGATGGAAAACCTAAAAGCATCACTGCGTATCAAAATTCAGCACTGTGAACTGACACCTGAACAAGTGTATGTCATTGCAGAAAAAATCGATCAGGCGGCCGTTGAAATCAGCCGTATGGAGGTGACACAATGAAGCAGCATCAATATGAAATTACGCTCAAACACATTGCCGATGCACAGGGCAATCCATCGACCTATACCGAAGCTTTGCAGTTTAATGCCTACAACCATGATGACTTGTTTAAGGTGCTGGAGCATTTGACCAAAGCGCAATTGTTAGATGATGAAAAAACCAAAGCCTTTGCTGTGGGTCTGAAACTGTTTGGTGAAACCTTGCTGGAAAATAAAGACCATCCTTTATTTAAAGATTTCATGCCGCATTTCGGCCAGTTTATGAAAACACTGAAACAAACCGTAAAAGCCCAGAACGCAGCCCAAGACGAACAATAGGTGTTTACAGATGAATCAACGCCCAAAATTTCATCCCAAACATATGACTTGGCTGATGCCTCTAATTCTGTCCGGCATTATGAGCGGTTCAATTTCCTGCTTTAATATGCTGATGAATAAAGGCTTAGTTGAAGGCTTTCTTGGTATTTGGCTGCGCGCTTGGGGTATGTCATGGATGGTGGCGTTCCCGCTCATTTTGATCGTGTTGCCATTGGTGCGTAATACTTTAATGAAGTTTGTACGCCTGCCGAATGAGTCTGCATCCAAATAAAAGGTACATCCGTTTAGTCATGAGTTGAATGTGACTGCATAGCATCTTGAATGATGGCTGTTAATTCAGTCAGCGATTTAACTCCTGCAATACGTTGAATGACTTGCCCGCGATAAAATACTAAGGTTGAAGGTAGTCCATAAACGTTATAGCGCAAGGTTAGTATCGGTGAGGAATCAATATTTACCTTGCCAAATTTGAGCTGTGCATGCTGTGCGGACATTTGACTTGCGCACTGCTCAAATACAGGGAAGTTCTGCACACAGGGCGCGCACCAGTCTGCATAGAAACGAATCACGGCAAAACCATCGAACCATTCATAGTCGCTGGCGTTATCTTCGTTATATTCAACAACCTGAACCATGTGCTGCCTATTATTAATTTGCTAAATAGTCAGCCAATTATACATAAGTCCATTGTTATTCAATCTGTATGCTTTCTATGTTCAAATAGTGCATAGATAGATGAATAGTCAATAATTGAAAAGGAAAAACAATGTCACAGCAAAGCATGCAGCAGGTCATTATTACTGAGCCAGGCGGTGTAGATAAACTGGCCTATGAAAGCGTTGCCATCCCAGAAGCGAAAGCGGATGAAGTGTTGGTAAAAGTGCATGCCTTTGGCATCAATCGTCCAGACATTTTACAGCGCCAAGGCTTGTACCCAATGCCGAAAGGGGTAACACCAGTACCGGGTTTAGAGGTTGCAGGCGAAGTGGTTGCTGTGGGTGCAGAAGTCACTTTGTTTAAGGTGGGCGATAAGGTTTGCGGACTGACCAATGGTGGCGGTTATGCAGAATATTGCGTGGTGCCTGAAAGCCAAACCATTGCGATTCCTGAAGGCGTCAGCTTTACCCAAGCGGCAGCCATTCCTGAAACCTTCTTTACCGTATGGGCCAATGTATTCCAAATGGGTAAAGCCAAAGCAGGTGAAACGGTGCTGATTCATGGGGGAACCAGTGGTATTGGAACCACAGCAATCATGCTGTGTAATGCCTTGGGCATGAAAACCTTTGCTACGGTCGGTTCAGATGAAAAAGTAGCAGCGATCTCTGATATCACACATGCGATTAACTACAAGACTCAAGACTTTGAGCAAGTGATTAATGAAGCGACCAATGAGCAAGGTGTAGATGTCATTCTAGATATCGTTGGAGCACCGTATTTGGCGCAGAACCTCAATCTATTGCGTCGTGATGGTCGTTTGGTCTATATCGCATTTTTAGGCGGTGCAAAAGCCAAAGAGGTGAAATTGGGTCAAATCATGATGAAGCGCTTGACGATTACAGGCTCAACCATGCGTGCGCGTAATACTGCAGAAAAAGCAGAGATTGCCAAAGGCATTCAGGAAAATGTTGTTCCGTTATGGTCTAAAGGTGAATGCCTGCCAATGATTTACAAAACATTTAAGTTTGATCAAATTCAAGAAGCACATGCAGCCATGGATACAGGCGACCATGTGGGTAAGATTGTGGTTGAAGTGATCTAAAGGATTATTTTTAAAACGCGATGTATTTGCAGGGTGTTTTAAAATAATAAAAGAGGGCGATGTCCACTGCTGTCCCACAATTTTTCACAAGAGGAAGCTCATTTGAGCTTCCTCTTGTTTTATGGGTATTTTATCGGGTGAAAATAAAGCTTTTAAAGTTCTTCTTTCAAACAAATTCACTTGAATTATT